>CALRGY010000001.1 GCA_943358395.1 Candidatus Uhrbacteria bacterium
TTGCCAGGAACCGGAACATTCGGTTTTTACGAGCTGATTCATGGCGAAATCGAATTAGTTCCATTCTTGCGTTCGGCAGGAAGTGACCTCAATTTCACTTTAGCGATCGCGGTCACGGCAGTCGTCTTTTCGCATCTTGCTGGTGTTCGTGCGGTCGGGATCGTTGATTACTTCAGCAAATTCATCAATATTAAGGGGATTATTACGTCGATCAAACACGGGCCAATGGCGATTGTTACTGCGGTGATCGAATTCGGTGTAGGTCTCATCGAAATCATCGGCGAGTTTGCGAAAACGCTCTCCCTTTCCCTCCGGTTGTTCGGTAATGTGTTTGCGGGTGAAATTTTAATGACGGTCATGTTGGGGTTGGTATCCTTTGCGGTGCCAATCCCTTTTATTTTCTTGGAAATCTTGGTTGGCGTTGTGCAGGCAACGGTTTTTGCCATGTTGACCTTGGTCTATCTCGTTATCGCCACCACACCACACGCCGGGCACGATGATGCTCACCATGCATAATCTTCTCGTTGCAATCGCGGACGAAGGCGATTCGGAGAGGCTTCTCCTCGAATCACTTTCATTCATGATTTACCATTCCGTATGACCGCAGAAATGATCGCGATTCTTGCTAAGGCGTTTGCTATTGGTGTTGGAGGTTCTATGCCAGCGTTGGCGATTGGGTTGATTGGGTTCTCTGCAATGCAATCCATTGGTCGCAATCCAGAGGCAGCAGGAAAAGTGCTTGCGCCAATGCTTCTTGGTATGGCATTCGCAGAGGCTATTGCTATTTACGCACTGGTTATTGCCTTCACGCTCTAAACCGACCTCGATACGTGCCGGGGGATTGAATTGTCGATCCTCCTCATGTCCCGAGATCTGATTTGATCACTTTTCTATGTCTTCATCTTCCGATATTCCATACGACGTTCCGCAAACCGAAACGGCGACCGAGTCACATGATCCAGGTATTCTGGGCACATTCGGTATTCGCGGCGATCTCTTTGCTGCCCAATTGATCAATTTCCTCATCGTCCTCATTGTTCTCTGGCGCTTCGTCTACAAGCCGATTCTTGCCATTTTGGACAAACGTGAGGCAGCGATCGCGAAAAGCATGAACGACGTGGAGGAGATTTCTGCCCGCATGACGGCAGCAGAAGCAGAGCGTAATGCCATGCTCGCATCGGTATTAAAGGAATCGCAGGCGATTATGGAAGGCGCGATGCACGAAACCGAGGTGCGGAAAAATGAAATGCTCGAAGCAGCAAAGCATGAAGTCGAGCAAGTTATTGCTAAGGGAAAGCAGCAATTAATCGCAGAACGTGAAGCATCGTTGGTGGCACTGCGAAAGGATGTGGTGGACATTGCGGTGCGTGCCGCGGCAAAGATTGTGACGGAAGGGCTTACAGAGAAAAAATCACAATCGCTGGCAGAGGAGGTAGTACGAAAAATGACGTAATATGCCAAAGATTACCCCAAAGGCACTTGCGGAGATTCTTGTAGAGCAATGTGAAGACGTCACACGAGCAGAGCTGGTGAAAATCATCGATGCATTCGTGAACGAACTCCACACACGATCGATGCTGCAGCACTGGCGCATCATTGAACGAGAGATTCACAGCGCATGGAAAAAGAAGTACGGCACGGCAAACGTCACCATCGTTTCCGCACATCCCTTAACGGCAACACTGCGGAAGGCGATCGAGAAGCAAGCGCCTGGGGCAGACATTGTGGAGCGTGTTGACGAGAGGTTAATGGGCGGTGCGGTGATACGCATTGATGACAGACGAATTGATGCGAGCGTTGCCGGAACGTTGATGCGATTAAAACAGTCTCTTCTATGACCACAAAAAAAGCAGATATCATTGCAGTCCTTCATGAACGTATTGATGCCTTCAAAGTAGAGGCTCACGAGGAGAAGGTGGGAACCGTCATGTCAGTTTCCGACGGTGTTGCCAGGCTTTCCGGGCTTGCGAATGCCATGAGCCAAGAAATGATCGACTTTGGGAACGGAATTTTCGGCGTTGCACTGAACTTGGAGGAAGAAACCATCGGTGTGATTATTCTTGGTGATGCCACGGGCGTGAAAGCGGGAGACACTGCTCGAAGCACGGGACGCATTCTTTCCATCCCTGTTGGTGACGAAACTGTCGGCCGTATTCTTGATCCGTTGGGGAATGCCTTGGATGGAAAAGCAGCGATTTCGAATAAAACACTTGCTCCTGTAGAAAAAGTTGCTCCAGGCGTGATGACGCGAAAATCTGTTTCCGTGCCAATGCACACGGGTATTAAAGCCATCGATGCGCTTATTCCTGTTGGGCGTGGTCAGCGTGAGCTCATCATTGGTGACCGTCAGACGGGGAAGACGGCGATTGCGATTGATACGATTTTGAATCAAAAAGGTGAGAACGTGAAATGTATTTACGTCGCTATTGGGCAGAAGGAATCGAAGGTTGCACAAATCATGGCGCGTTTAGAAGCGGCTGGCGCCATGGAATACACCACCATCGTGCTCGCTGGAGCTTCTGATCCTGCCGCGATGCAATACCTCGCGCCGTATGCGGGCTGTGCGATTGCAGAATATTTCATGGCAAAAGGAGAAGATGTGCTCATTGTATACGATGATTTGAGTAAGCATGCTTGGGCGTACCGCGAAATCTCCCTCTTGCTCCGTCGTCCACCTGGGCGTGAAGCGTATCCAGGAGACGTGTTCTATCTGCATTCCCGTTTGCTCGAGCGTTCTGCACGATTGAACGAAGAACACGGCGGAGGAAGCATCACCGCACTGCCGATCATCGAAACCCAAGGCGGTGACGTTTCGGCGTACATTCCAACGAACGTTATTTCGATTACTGATGGTCAGATCTATCTTGAATCCGATCTTTTCTATCGTGGTCAACGCCCAGCGTTGAACGTGGGACTTTCCGTTTCTCGTGTGGGATCATCGGCACAAACCAAGGCAATGAAGAACGTGGCAAAAACACTCAAGGTGGACTTGGCGCAGTTCCGCGAGCTTGAAGCATTTGCACAATTCGCCTCCGATCTTGATGAGGCAACAAAGAAACAGATCGAACGTGGCAGGCGTGCCATGGAACTGATGAAGCAGAAGCAATACTCACCATTGTCCTTCGCAAAACAGGCGATTGTGATCTTCGCGTTGAATACTGGCATGTTGGATGCGTTGCCGGTAACGGCGATGCAGAAGTTTGAAGAAGAATGTTTGCGATATTTTGACACGTCGGGTGCAGCAACGTTGAAAGCCATCACCGACGCTCGCGATGTTTCCGGGGATATTAAAACGAACCTCGAGAATGACTTGAAGCAGTTTTTGACGATATTCACGCCGTAAATGAGATGCGAGCTTGGTGGTTCGGGTATAAATTTTTCTGCTGCGTCACAAGTCGTTACGCCGTTTAACGACTCACTTCGTTCGTCTACGGCTGGACTCCTGGTAGCCTCGCTGAAAAATTTTCACCCTCGCCACCTGCGCTCGTCTCGTCTCGTCACGACACGTTCTCGGTCTCCTTCTTATCCACGTCGCTTCTATGGCTCTCTCTCGTAAACTCATCAAATCCCGAATTTCGTCGGTCAAAAATACGCGTAAAATTACCAAGGCCATGGAAATGGTTGCGGCGAGCAAAATGCGCAAAGCGGTGGCAGCAACATTGCGGGGAAGGCCGTATGTGGAAATTGCGAGGGCGACGATAGAAGCGGTGCTACAACGATCCGGTGCAAATACCGCACTGAATCACCCCATGCTTGCCACGGGAAAAGGGGAACGAGAGCTGGTTATTCTCTTCACGTCAGACAGAGGGCTTGCCGGGGGGTATAATGCAAACATGGTGAAGTTCGCTAGGGAACACATGAAGGCATTGGGGGACGTCGATGTGATTGCCGTAGGAAAACGTGGTGCAGATGCAATGCAACGGTTGAAGCAAAACGTTATTGCGACATTCACGGGTTTAGGGAATGCGCCAAAATATACAGACATTGTTCCGGTGGCACGGCTCGCGCTTGAAGGGTTTACCCAAGGGAAGTATCGACGGGTACGGCTGTGTTATACCCACTATGTTTCCGGGGTAACGCAAAATCCAGCAACGGTCACTGTGCTGCCGTATGGGGCACAGAACAATGTGAGGAGTGAAGAGGTGAAGATGCAGGCGGCTGAATACACCATTGAACCAAATCCGTCCGCATTGCTTTCCGCAATTATTCCAAACCTGGTCATGACAGCGTTCTATCAAGCGCTCCTTGAGTCCAGCGCATCTGAACACGCCGCACGCATGCTCGCCATGAAGAACGCGTCCGATGCGGCACGAGACATGATGGACGCACTCACCTTTACGTATAACCAAGTGCGTCAGGCTGGAATCACGCAAGAGATCGCAGAAATCAGTAGCGGCGCAGCGGCACTGTCGTAGTCCTACACATTTTAGACAACATATACTTCTATGAAAGGAACCATTGCACAAATCATCGGAGCCGTGATCGATGTACGTTTTGAGGGAGACGTGCCAGCAATTTTGAACGCCTTAACCGTGAAGCACGGAGATTCCGAGCTTGTGCTCGAAGTCGCGCAGCATCTTGGCGGCGGCATGGTGCGCACCATCGCCATGGGTGCAACCGACGGTTTGACGCGTGGCATTGCGGTGAAAGATACCGGCAAGCCAATCAGCGTACCGGTGGGCCCAGAAACATTAGGACGCATGTTCGATGTGACCGGGAATGCAATCGATGGCTTGGAACCGATGAAGGGCTTGCGCAACGATCCAATTCATCGTGCAGCCCCAGCGTTCATCGACCAATCCACCAAAGCGGAGGTGTTTGAAACTGGAATTAAAGTGGTGGATTTAATCTGTCCGATTTTGAAAGGAGGAAAAACGGGATTATTCGGCGGTGCTGGTGTGGGAAAAACAGTCTTGATTCAAGAATTGATTCACAACATCGCGAAAGAACATGGAGGATATTCCGTGTTCGCTGGAGTCGGCGAACGTACACGTGAAGGAAACGACTTGTACATGGAAATGAAAGAGTCGGGTGTGCTCGATAAAACAGCGCTCGTGTTCGGGCAGATGAATGAACCACCTGGTGCTCGTGCTCGTGTGGCATTGACCGGTCTTACGTTGGCGGAATATTTCCGTGATGATGAAGGGCGCGATGTGCTCATGTTCATCGACAACATTTTCCGCTTTACTCAAGCAGGATCCGAAGTATCATCGTTGCTTGGTCGTATTCCATCGGCGGTGGGGTATCAGCCAAACCTTGCTACAGAAATGGGTGCACTCCAGGAACGCATTACCTCAACCAAAAAAGGATCAATCACATCAATTCAGGCCGTGTACGTGCCGGCTGACGATCTCACCGACCCTGCACCAGCGACCACATTCGGTCACTTAGATTCAACGGTGGTGCTTTCACGTGCGCTTGCGGAGCTTGCTATTTATCCCGCTGTCGATCCATTAGATTCATCATCGAATATTCTCGACCCGAACATCGTTGGGGAAGAGCATTATGCTACGGCACGTGGCGTGCAAAAGGTGTTGCAGCGATATAAAGATTTGCAAGACATCATCGCCATTCTTGGTATGGACGAGCTTTCGGAAGACGATAAGCGCACCGTTTCTCGCGCCCGCAAGATTCAAAAATTCTTGTCGCAACCGTTCAACGTTGCAGAACAGTTCACCGGAAGCCCTGGGAAATATGTTTCTCTTGCAGAAACGGTACGTGGGTTCAAAGAAATTTTGGACGGCAAGCACGACAGCATCCCTGAACAAGCGTTCTACATGAAGGGAACGATTGACGAAGTGACTGCATAAAAACCGACTGGTGGCTCGGGTTACAGATCCTGACGATAGGAAGGATCTCCGTTAGGTGATCGCTGCGTGGCGACTCGGGTGAAAATTTTTCTGCTGCGTTACACGACGCTACGCCGCGACGTCTCGCTAACGCTCGACTGCGGCTGTGCATCCTAACGTAGCCTCGCTGAAAAATTTTCACCCTCGTCCCCACTTCGCTTCTCAATTCTCCTCTCTTCTATGAAACTCACCTACCGCATCGTTACCCCAGAGCGCATTGTCCATGAGGGCGAGGCGGATTCGATTTCGGTGATGACGACGTTGGGGGAAATTACCATTCTCCCGAATCATGTTCCGCTCTTGGCACTCATGAAGGCGGGAGAGATGCGCATTAAAAATGGTGGGGAAGAGGTACTCCTTGCAACGTCAACAGGCTTCCTTGAGGTACGTGATGGTTCGCGTATCAGCATCCTTGCCGACACAGCAGAGCGAAGCGATGAGTTGGAGCTGACAGCAATCGAGGAAGCACGAAGCCTCGCAGAAGAGACGTTGAAGAATATCCGCAATGCGAGCGATGTTGGGTTCACAGATGCTGCGGCACACTTGGAGCGTGAGCTTGCCCGTCATCGAGTTGCGTTGAAGAAGCGAAGAACAAAACAGTAATTCCACTCTATGACGACTCTTGAAACATCATTGTATGTTGCGTGTGTTGCTCCAGTACTTGCTATAGTGGTAAGCGCATTGTTCAAAGAACCATTTGCGCACCGTTGGAGCATGCTTCTTCTTGCGCTTACTGGCATTGCTGGCGCAGCAACTGGGGCATATGGAGCCATTGCAGAAGAACCGCTCACACAAACAATCTCCATGTTTTATGGTATGACGGTTGCGATTGATCGCTTTAGTGCGATCTTTTTTATTGGCATGTCTTTGGCGATTGCTGTTGCTGGAATGTACGGGGCATACCGTGGATCAGATGCCCATCATCGTGGTTCAACAATTGCTGCAGCAGTTTTCATCATTGGCGCGCAATGGGTACTTCTTTCCGGCAACATCATCGGCTTTCTTGCGGCATGGGCAGTGATGATGCTTGCAGTATTTTTCATGTCCTCAACCCTTCGCGTCTTTGCGATTGCTCAGACGAGCGTGATATCGCTCGCTGCTGGATTCTTTCTTCTTTCTTCTGGCGCACTCTTTAGCGACTTCGGCACGTTGGCATACCTCACTGCCCAGGCGACGCCGCTATTTCTCGCGATCGGTTACGGTCTTCTCTTGTGTGGATTCGTTGCCGCGCTTGGTGCATTTCCCTTTATCCGTTGGTCGCATCGCATGTTTGCGCAGCTTCCTCCTCATCTCTCCGCCCTCGTTCGCGCCGTGCTTTCCGCGGCGGCATTCTACGGGTTCATCCGTTGCGTGTTATTCATCCTTCCTCCGCTTTCAATCTATTTCGCGATTCCCATCATCGCAATCGGTGTTCTCACGATGCTCATCGGTGCATATCGATCGATGAACGTCATGAATGTTTCATCGTATGCATCCCATGTCAGCATGCAAAGCATCGGGTTGACGATGCTAATGATGGGCGGAGCCATGACATTCCAAGCGCTCATGCAATACGACGCCATGAACGTGATTCTTTTTGCGACATTTATCCAGCTCACGATGAGCATTCTCGCAACGTCAGGTCTGTTCCTTGCTGCAGACATCGGCGCACACACCAAGAAATCCGCAATCGCAACCCTTATCCTTCTGTGCTGCGCGATTGGTCTTCCGCCGTTCGCAACATTCACAAGTCTCTGGATGCTCGCAAGCGGCTTTTCATCGGCGCTTGCTCTTTCAACGCCAATCACCATCGTTATCATCGTAACACTCGCGATCACCATCATTCTCTCCCTTATCAGCGCATTCCGATTCTGCATCTTTGCATTGCTCCCATCGTTTTCATCGACAACCACCGATGCTGCAACGCCACGATGTTCCGATGAGCAATTCGCACCAATCGCGATTCTTGCATTCTTCTGCGTTATCAGTGGCTTTGCGCTTCCACAACTTCTTCTTGCTGTTGGCGCAGATCCACTCACCGATGCTGCCGGCACATTCAACGGAGGAATTGTGACGAGCTTGGGGACGTTACGCATGGGCATCATCGGCGTTGCGGTTGCTGGTGTGGTGGCGATTCTGTGGTACTTCCGTGCGGCATGGATTGATCAGCTTCCATCATTCGCATCCATCGAGGCGCAACGCACTCGCGTCATCGATCGCTGCAATTGCGGGAATCGATGCAGGAAACTCTTCGATCGCATCCGTGAGAAATTTCACCGCTAATCGCTTTCTATGTTGAACGCTCTTCTTTCCATTATTCACGTCGATCTCTTACTCTGGTGTGAAGCCGCACTCATCGGCATTCTCCTCATCGGTGCATTCCTTACGAGTTTGGGCACATCGATGAAGAAGATGACGATCGCCTCAGGCGTTCTTCAGTCGGCGCTTCCCGTTATTCTCTTCATTGCTGCATTACGTGTTCTTCGTTCTCTTGATGTCGATGCAGAACAATTTTTCCAGTATTTCGGCATCCTGCTTTTGCTTTCAGCCATTACGGGATTCATTTGGAAAACATCACGAAAGAGTACGCTAGAACTTTCTCGCCTTCAGCACATCGGTCTCGTCGCATTCATGATCGGTGCTGGCCCTGCTGGGGCGATTCCTGCAATGATTCATCTCTTCGGGCAAGCGATTGGTCACTCGGCGTTGTGGTACGCCATGCAGCGCAAGGAATCGATCGCGGCACATCGGGGAATTCGATTCTCTGTCATTGCGCTCATCGCAGCAATGTTCGGCGCACCGTTTTCAATGCTGTTTGTGAGCGAGCTTGTCGGAATCGGCTATGCATTGCAAGCGCATACCGCTCTTGCACTTGGCGTGTTTGCAGCAGTCGTCGTTATGAATATTCTTGTGATGCGAAGGGTGTTGAATTTCTTCGCCGAGCCACGGTCGGAATCTGTATTACCGATGACAAAAAATGAAAAGGTCTTTACCGGTGTACTTGCTGCTCATGCGGTAATCCTCTTTGGCGCTGGAACATATCTCCTTACACAGCCCGGTATTCAATTCGCTGTTACCGTTGCACAGAATATTGCAGCGCTCTAGCCCCATGTCGTCCCTCCTCGATAATCTCAATGCCGAGCAGCAGGCGGCAGTCACGCATGGCGAAGGGCCACTCATGATTATTGCTGGCGCAGGAACAGGGAAGACGACGGTGATTACCAAGCGCATCGCGTGGCTCGTCGAACAGGGGAAAGCAATGCCTGAGAATATTCTTGCCCTTACCTTCACCGATAAAGCAGCGAATGAAATGGAAGAGCGTGTTGATGTGTTGTTACCAATGGGATACGTCGACCTTTCTATTTCCACATTTCATGCGTTTTGTGAAAAGGTTTTGCGCGAACACGGCGTCGATATCGGCATTCCGCAAGATTTTACTGTGGCATCGGAAGTGGACGGTTGGCTGTTCATGCGTCGTCATCTTGCCGATTTCGCCCTCGATTACTATAAACCACGAGGAACACCAACGAAGTTTTTTAAGGTGTTATTGTCACATTTTTCACGAGCAAAAGATGAAGGCATTACGCCGGAGCACTACATTGACCACGTTGAAGCTCAGATTTCGGCGATCACTTCCGGATCGGAAGAAGCGTTCGATGCATTGCCAGAGGAAGAGCGACTAGAGTGGATGAAACACAGGGAGGTCGGGCGTGCCTACAAAACGTATCAAGACATTCTCATTGCCGAAGACGCGCTCGATTTCGGTGATCTTCTCGCGTACACCGTTGAACTTTTCAAAACACGCCCCAACATTCTTGCAGAATATCGCAAACGTTTTACCTATATCGTCGTTGACGAGTTTCAAGACACGAATAGCGTGCAGTACGAGCTCGTAAAGCTTCTTGCATCGCCAAGAAATAATCTGACGATCGTGGGTGACGATGATCAGGCGATTTACAAGTTCCGCGGAGCAGCACTCGCAAACATTCTTACGTTCCGATCAGATTTCCCAGATACAACAAAGATCGTGCTCGTTCATAATTATCGGAGCGGTCGAAGTATTCTTGATGCTGCATATGCATCGATTACCAAGAATAATCCGCATCGGCTTGAAGTGTCGGAAGGATTATCGAAACAATTGATTTCGAATATCGAACACGCTGGAAACGTGCATCACATTCATGCGGCGACATTGGAAGATGAGGTTGCTACTGTCGTCGAAACGATCACGAAGCTTCACGATGAGTCTGGAGCGAACTGGAAAGACTTCGCGATCCTTGCGCGTGGCAATGATCACGTCGATCCGTTTCTTGAAGCATTGGAACGTGCTGGCATTCCGTACCGTTTCATGGCGCTTTCCGGCTTGTACACCATGCCGATTATTCTGGATGCCATCAGCTATCTTCGTGTCATCGCTGCACCGCACGACTCACCATCGTTGTACCGCATTCTCTCTCATCCCCGATTGGGATTATCGCAAGAAGATCTCACGGCGCTCATGTTCTATGCTCGTCGGAAGGGAATGAGTCTCTTCGATTTGCTGACGTATGCCGACGCTGCACGCATTTCGATGACCGGTCGAAACACCATCATCGATCTCCAACAGAAACTTGCCGAGCTCCGAAACAAAGCAAAGCGATTACCGATCACTGAATTATTCGTGGTGATGATGAAAGAGACGGGATTGCTTGGCGATTGCCAGCACGCTTCGGAAATGGAGCAGCAAGAATTGTATCGATTCCTTGAACGTTTCTTTAATCGCCTGAAGCGATTCGTTGCGATGAATGATGACGCAACGTTGCCGCGATTCATCGAGGAGTTTGATGCAGAGCGCGCGGCAGGGGAAAGTGGCGCCGTGGCGCAAGATCCAGAAGAAGGACCTGACGTTGTATCGGTCATGACCGTTCATGGATCGAAAGGCTTAGAGTTCCGATACGTTTTTGTGATCAATCTCGTCGAACAACGTTTTCCATCGGTATCACGATCACAAGCGATTGATTTTCCTCCGGGATTAATGGGTGAGGAAATCGAAGGGAATGATCATGTCGCCGAAGAGCGTCGGTTGCTGTATGTAGCGATGACGCGGGCAAAAGAGGGGTTGTACCTGATGAGCGCTGAAGATTACGGCGGTTCACGAAAGCGAAAAGTTTCGCGATTCCTCGACGAGCTTGGATACACGAATACGGTGACGATGACGCGACCGAGCAGTATCGCCGATGCACTCGCTTTGGAAATCGGGAAAAAGAAAACCGGTGATGCGAATATTCATATTCCTGACAAAATCAGTTTTTCGCAGATTGCGGCATTCAGTACATGTCCGTTGCAATACAAGTATGCACATATCATTGGTGTGCCGTCGTACGGCAAGCATCAGATGAGCTTTGGAAAGTCGATGCACAACGCGTTGCAAGCCTTCATGGAGCGCATTGTTGCCTCGAGTGCAGCGCATCAGGTGACATTGTTTAACGCATCAAGTGATACCGTGGCTCTTCCGACTCTGCACGATCTTCTGGAGATGTATGCTCGATCGTGGATCGATGAATGGTACCCGGACGATGCTACGCGGGATGAATATCGGAATCGTGGTACAGAGATCATGAAAGAATATTATCGCGTTGTTACTGAAAATCCTCCTTCACCGAAATTTATCGAGAAAGGATTCACGCTGAAGATCGATGGTATCTTGGTGAAGGGGAGAATCGATCGCATCGACGACGTGGAGGGTGGTATCGAAATCATCGATTACAAAACTGGTCAACCAAAAGAAAAACTCGATTGGGACGACAGGCGGCAGTTAATTCTCTACGCGATTGCTGCAGAAGAAAGCTTCGTTCCACCCCTCGTCGTCAAAAAGCTTACGTACTATTATCTCGAATCGAATACTGCGGTGAGTTTTGAGCCGAAAGACGCGGAAAAGGAAAAGCTGAAGCTCCAGATTCGGGAAAGTATGGCAAAGATTCGTGAATCAACATTTTCTGCCACGCCGGGGCCACACTGCCAATATTGTGATTTTAAAGACATTTGCCCGTATGCAAGAGCCGGTTAAACGTCGCAGAAGTTCACTCACGCAAATAAGCAAAATGCTGGAAGGCACGCTAAAACGCCACGGCATTACGAAGCAAGTCACCGCGGCGATCATTGTAGACCGGGCAAAAGAAATTCTTGCGGAAATGGTTGCCGGCTCACCGCTCGCGCAAGATGTCCGCGTTTCCAGCTACGCCTCTGGCATTCTTATTCTTGGCTGTGACAACGCTGCCGCAACCTTCGACATCGACGGCATGATCCCAACGTTGCTCTCCCGCATCCAATCAGAAATCCCCGAAGCCGATATCACAAAAATCATCGCACGGGTACAAAAGGAGAAGGGGAATTTTTGATGCTATACTTTCCCTGTATGTCTCTTCGTCAATATGTGGTGATGCTTGCGCTGGGAACGGCGATTAGTATTTCGGCGTGGTGTATTGTGATGATTTCTATTGATCCAAGCACGGCAGGCGTGTTTGCGTTCTTTGTGTTCTACCTTACGCTTGGGGCAGGTATTGCGGGGCTTTTCACCATTGGTGGCACAATGATTCGGGCAAGAAAGTATGCGGAAGAGGAGGTTCATGCTGCCGTGGCACGTTCTTTTCGCCAAGGGGTGATGTTGTCTCTGCTGTTTCTCACATGCCTGTTTTTGCTGTCCCGTAATCTGTTTTCCCTCGGTACCATGGTGCTGCTTATCGTATTAGTAGGACTGATTGAGTTTTTGATGATGAGTGTGAGGAGGGAAACGTGAGGGGAATCTTTGGAGGGTGTTGGGAATGGGATGTGAAGGTGAAGTGATTTTTGAGGGTCGATGAGGGTGTTCATTATGCAATATCTGAGATGTTAGATCGACCTAACATTTTGTATGCAAAAAATCCAATGATTTGATGAGTTTAATGTTAGATGGACGTAACATCTTCAGAATCGCACATTGAAGTATCGGATCGGTACATAAAGATCGCCGACAACCCACATCCCGTCATTTCCCTCATTCACAACCTCTCCAAGACTCCCTCCCCATCATTTCTCATCTCACGTCAGTTGTGGATAGATCCATTTCGAATATTCCCAATCCCTGGCAACATCATGGTTGCCTATGTTGAATCGCTTCTTTGGTCGATTTTCGGAAGATATCGGCATCGACCTTGGTACATCACATACTCGTGTATTCGTGAAGGACAAGGGCATCGTCATGAACGAGCCTTCTATTGTTGCGATTAACACGCGCACAAACCATATCCTTGCCGTGGGAAAAACGGCAAAAGACATGGTGGGAAAGACTCCCCCTCATATTCAAATTACTCGCCCCTTAACCAAGGGGGTTATTTCCGACTTTGAAGTAACGGAAAAAATGCTCAAGTACTTCATCGACAAAATCCATGACGATGCCTTTACGCTCGTCCCACGCCCCCGCATCGTGATGTCCGTTCCCATGGAAATTACGGAAGTTGAGCGCAAGGCAGTTGAAGATGCCGCGCTTGCGGCAGGGGCACGGCAAGCACTGTTGGTGGAAGCACCGCTTGCTGCGGCACTGGGCGCAGGTTTACCCATTGAAGAATCCTTGGGCAGCATGATTGTGGATATTGGCGGAGGAACGACCGAAATTGCAGTGATTGCGCTTTCTGGCATTGTGACATGGAAGTCGCTTACCGTGGCAGGCGACGAAATGACGAAACATATTCTGCAGTACACGCGCGACGTGTTTAACCTTCTTCTTGGTGAACGGGTCGCCGAAGAAGTGAAGTGCCACATTGGGAGCAGCTTGGATACGGGAGAAGGGTTGCGTATGACCATGCGGGGAAGGGATTTAATCACAGGCCTTCCAAAAGAAGTCACGGTAAACGACGGGCAAATTCGTGAAGCATTACACAAATCAGTTCGTGCAATTATTGAAAGCATTAAAGCGACGATTGAAATAACGCCACCGGAATTGGTGGCAGACATTTACGAACGAGGAATTGTTCTTGTTGGTGGAGGCAGCCTGTTGCGCGGCTTAGAACGCTCAATTTCCAAAGAAACCGATATTCCTGTGCGTTGTGCAGAAGATCCTCATACCGCCGTGGTACGGGGCTGTGGGTTGCTGCTTAGTGATCAGAATCTGCTGAATACCATCGTGTTACCAGCAACAGGAGGAAACGATAATCATCGCTAATGTATGCCAAGAGCGTGGTACACCGCTGATCGTATCCGTGTACGCACCAAGCGTATTGGTATCTTTTTCGGTGTGCTGGTTTTGGTATGGCTCCTGTCACACACCACGGCGGGAGCAAACGTATTCCACGGAATTCAAGAGCGTCTGTATCGCGCGGGTGCTGCAATTGGCCGCGTAACGTCACGCATGTTCACCTCGGAAGACTCACTCTCTGCCCAGCTGAACATCTGCACGAACAGGCTTGGCGCAGCCGTCGCCCAGTCTGCAGATGCATTTGCATATCAGCGGGAAACAACGGAATGGAGAGCGCTTGTGCACTATAAAGAGCGAACCGCACAGCAAGGCGTGGCAGCGCATATTATTGCCAGAGATACCCCAGAAGAAGCCATCGTTACTATTAACCGCGGTTCCCAAGATGGTATTGGGGAAGGTGCTGCGGTGGTGGTGGGGGACGGCATGTTATTTGGCGTGATTGATACCGTTACAGAAACATCGTCTACTGTACGGCTTACCGCACACGCCGCGAGCGCAATTCCAGGAGCTATTTTGGGCACAGAAACCACAATCGGTTTAGTGATTGGTAAAGAAGGTGTATTGCTTTCCATGGAATACATCCCACAAAGCACTGTTCTTGCTACACATGACATTGTGGTCACTAGCGGACTTGGCGGAAAGATTCAAAGCGGAATTGTGATTGGCACCGTTGACGACGTCATTGCTGCCCCAAGCGCTCCATTTCTTCGCGCCGCAATTCGTCCGGTACACGACTCTCGTGTATGGACAACGGTGCTTGTGATGCCGTACCCAGAACAAGGACTATGAAAACCGGGAGCATTCTTGCATGCCTGTTTCTTCTCTTTCTTCTTGGAGAAGCATCTTTTATTCACGCATTTCCAGGCATTCTTTCCCATATCCCTCTCATGACGATTGCAGGTATGATTGTGATGCAGCGTGTTGGTATGGAAGAGGGGGCAGCATGGTTTCTGGCGCTTGCACTCTTTCATAGCGATATTTCTGCCTTGTGTATTGCAATCATTGGGCCGATACTGATCACTCGCTTATTCACCACACGTTCTGTGTATGCACTGATAGGGTTCGGTATCAGCGCATACAGTGCTGTGCTCCTTATTGCTCTGATATTCCCACCCCATTCCGTTACGGCAGCACTTCAGTCTGAACTGTTACTTCTTCCAGGATTGTTGATTGGTATCAGTATGGTGCGCTTTTGTGAACGTTCTCTTTTTACTCGAATTGCCTTACGTCCCTCGTCATGATGTTTCGCAAAAAACCACATGATCAGCGCGTATTCTTTCTCCACGATGACGGTACCATCGGGGATATTTCTCGTCATACCGATGACGCAACGTTCGACGATGCGTTGTCACAACGGTCATCGGATACGTTGTTTACTGGAACATTTGTGGGGAATTTTGCTGCACGGCGCATGCAATGGCTGGCGGGTGCGCTGGTACTTGTGCTGTTTGGAGGAGCGTTGTTTCGCATTGGATATTGGCAGGTGATACACGGAGATACGTATCGCGCTATTGCAGACAATAACCGCACTCGCACAAAAACAATTATCCCGGATCGTGGCATTATTGCAGACAGAAACGGAGTAACACTTGCGTGGAATACTCCCGTCTTTCATGTGCTTGCGCATCGTGCTGACCTTCCAGAAGCAGGAGAAGATCGAAGAAGCTTGTTTCAAGCCATCGGTGAATCGCTCGGCATTGCATTCGAGGATTTTGAAACACGATACCAAAATTCTGGAACAGATCAAACAATCTTACTCGCTGAAACCGTTCCGTATGCTGCCGCACTTGCATTCGAGGCAGGTCATCAACCGTTTCCCGGAATCACCATGGAGCTTGCCTCAGCACGAACATACGCCACGA
Organism: Candidatus Uhrbacteria bacterium; assembly: GCA_943358395.1. Lineage (GTDB taxonomy): Bacteria > Patescibacteriota > Patescibacteriia > UBA9934 > UBA9934 > CAIKHN01. Next base: position 15,900 of record CALRGY010000001.1, read on the forward strand.
ATGCAATGCCAACGCTTTCGCATGTATTGGGCTTTACGGGATCAATTCCAGAAACATCGTATGACGAGCTGAAATCATTAGGGTACCGCCGTTTTGACAGCATTGGTAAGCAGGGAACGGAGCAGCAATATGAATCATTGTTGCGGGGAACGCCTGGTGTGGAAATTACGGAGGTTGATTCGGAAGGAAGAGCATTGCGTACCCTGGAGAAAACAGACGTGATTCATGGCGAGAACCTTACGCTCACCATCGATGCAGGGCTCACGGCGGCTATTGAGGGCATCGTGGAACGTAAGCTCGCCAACGCAAAAGTAAAGAAGGCGGCCGTTGTGGTAAGTAATCCAAAAAATGGGGAAGTGCTCGCGGTGGTATCGTACCCAGCATACGACGTGAATCTCTTTGCTCGTGGCATTACGCAGGCAGAATATTCGGCGCTGCTTGCAGACCCGAATGCCCCACTTTTTCCACGAGCGACTCAAGGAGAATATCCATGCGGCTCCACCATGAAACCAATCTACGCTGCTGCTGCACTCATCGAGCACATCATTACGCCGTCAACCAGCGTTCTTTCTACTGGTGGCATCTGGCTTGGGAATCGTCTTTTTCCGGATTGGCGCAGAAATGGCCATGGCTATACCAACGTGTATCACGCCATTGCGGATTCTGTGAACACGTTTTTTTACACCATCGGCGGGGGAACAGAGGCATTTGAGGGGCTGGGGGTCGATCGTTTAATGCGTTATGCAAGTATGTTCGGCTTTGGGGCAACCAGCGGGCTTGGGTTCCCGAATGAAGCCGATGGCTTTCTTCCGTCGAAGGCATGGAAAGAGGCAACCAAAGGCGAGCCATGGTACGTCGGCGACACGTACAACGTTTCTATCGGCCAAGGCGACGTTCTCGTCACACCGCTCCAAATGAATCGTGCCACGGCAGTATTTGCAAACGGGGGAATGTTGATAACGCCGCATCTGCTGAAAGATACCCCTCAAGACGCAAAAAAGATTATTCCCGACGATGTCGCAGCAGTCATAAAAGATGCCATGCGCGAAACCGTCACAAACGGAAGCTCTGTTGCACTGAATACACTTTCGCAGCCGGTAGCAGGTAAAACAGGAACAGCGCAATGGGCAACAGGCAGAGATGAACACACTTGGTTCACCGGATTCGGTCCGTTCGATGACCCAACGCTCACCATTACCGTTGTGGTTGAAGAAGGCGGAGCAAATTATTATGCAACTCCGATAGCGGGAGAGATCTTTGAATGGTATTTCCAAAACCGTGACGTGAAATAATAGGACTGCAACATTTTCGACCAGTTTCGGTGCGCATCGAGCAAATTTCGTGAGACGTACTTCACGGTACGTTGAACGAATTTGCGATGATGCAAGCCGAAAATGGGCAAAATGCTGCAGTCCTACACGGTTGACCCTCATTGGTCGTCATGGGATACTGTTCGATGAACCCGCCGGATGCATTCGGCGGAATTGTTTTTAGAGAATGCTGACATTCTCAACGTATTACGATTTCTTATGGACAATACACAAACATACATTTCTGCACTCGGATTACAAAAGATCAAAGACGAGCTTGTACACCGCATCAAAGTGTTGCGCCCAGAAATTGCTCAAAAGATTAGTGATGCAAAGGAAATGGGGGACTTGAGCGAAAACTTTGCATACCACGAGGCAAAGGAACAACAAGCACAAAATGAAATGCGCATTGTTGATATTCAAGACATGGTTGTGAGTGCGGTGGTGGTAGAGGAAAAAATAGGCGGCGCCATTGGGCTTGGCTCTACATTCGTTGTGCGAGTGAACAATGCAGAAAAAACATACGAAATTGTGGGAGAGAACGAGGCAGACCCTATGGCAGGGAAAATTAGCAACATGTCGCCGCTCGGCAGTGCTTTCATGGGAAAGAAGATCGGTGACGCAGTGCATGCCGAAGTACCATCGGGAACTATCGAGTATAGTATTGTTGACGTGAAATAATGACTCACATATGACCAATGAAGAAGTGGTACGGCGAGAACGATTAACGGCGATCGAGGCACGCGGCATTGATGCGTACCCTGCGGGAAGCACACGCACCGCAATGATCGCTGAAGTGCTTACAGCGTTCGATCAGCATCTTTCCGCAAGCGACACATGCACGATTGCCGGAAGAATTACGGCGATGCGCCATATTGGTGCCCTTTCTTTTGTGCGTATTTTGGACGGCTCTGCACATATGCAGGCCGTTTTGCGTAAAGAAGACCTTGGTGAACAATATACATTTTGCGTGGATCATCTCGACGTCGGTGATATTGTTGAAGTGACAGGAATTGCGTACCTCACAAAAACTCAAGAGAAGTCGATTCTTGCTCAATCGGTTATTGTCGCCGCAAAAGCACTACAGCCGTTGCCGGAAAAGTGGCACGGACTTCAGGACGTAGAGATTCGCTATCGTCATCGAGAGCTTGACCTTATTACCAATCCAGAAGTGCGTGATCGTTTCGTGATGCGTTCAAAGTTCATTGCCGCAATGCGCCGGTTCCTTGACGATTCTGGCTACTTAGAAGTGGAAACGCCTATCCTTCAAGCTATTCCTGGCGGAGCAAGTGCGCGACCGTTCATTACCCACCACAATGCACTCGATGCACAATTTTATTTACGGATTGCTACAGAACTCTATTTGAAACGTTTAGTCGTTGGTGGCATGGAAAAGGTGTACGAAATCGGGCGATGCTTCCGCAATGAAGGCATCGATTACTCCCACAATCCTGAATTCACGATGCTGGAGCTTTATTGCGCATACGCTAAAAAAGAAGAATTTATTACATTCAACGAAGAGATTCTCCGCAAGTCACTGCATGGAGCAACGGGATCGATGATTGTAACGATCGATGGAGTTGCTGTGGATTTTGCACAGGCCTTTCCACGAATGACGTTCCGTGAATCTATTCTTCGTGCGTGCGACATCGACATCGACACATTGCACACCGAAGATGATGTGATGCGTGCTGCAAAAGATCGTGGGCTTTCCGTCGATTGTACTGGATGTCTTGGGTTCGGCGAATTCCTCGACGCGCTCTATAAAAAAACCGGTCGTGCTGCCATTACTACGCCAACATGGATTTTCGACTATCCCGTTGAACTCAAGCCCCTTGCACGCCAGAATCCAGAAGATGCGTCAAAGAGCGCATGCGCACAGCTTGTTATTCTTGGTGCAGAAATCGTGAATCTCTATTATCACGAGCTGAATAATCCTATTGATCAGCGTGCGCGATTCGAGGTACAGGAATCGCTCCGTGAACAGGGAAGTGAAGAGGCGCAATTCATGGATGAAGACTTTTTGGCTGCGCTCGAGCACGGCATGCCACCAACCAGCGGAGTAGGGATCGGCATTGATCGCCTCATTGCGATTCTCACTGGTGCGCCGAATTTGAAAGAGGTGATTGCGTTCCCTACGCTCAAGCCAAAAAACGAGCATGGCGGCGCTACCGATCAATCGTGAATATAAATATGACCACCGGTTTACTTTTTGGCACATTTGATGGTCTTCACGAAGGGCATATCGCTATGCTTACCGAGGCTCGAACACATGCACCGCGAATCATCATCGCCTTACCAAAAGACACAAACGTTCTTGCCGCAAAAGGCCACCTTCCAATGTTTTCATGGAACGAACGTGCATCGGGATTACAGGAATCGGGACTCGTGCACGATATTTACGCCGGCGATGACGTGCTCGGCGAGTATCATATCCTCGACCAGGTGAAGCCTGATGTCATCCTGCTCGGATACGATCAAACCGAGCTTTCTCTCAGCCTAAAGCAATACTTCGTTCTGCATCCAGAATCCACACTTCCGATGATTACTCTCGCCCCCCATCAGCCCGATCGCTATAAATCATCACTTTTAAACCCCGTATGATCGACATCAAACTCCTCCGCGAACACCCTGAAGTCATCCGCAATGCCGCAAAGGCAAAAGGCGTCACCATCGACACCGATCGCATTCTCGAATTAGATCGCGGTGCGCGATTACTTCTTAGAGAAATCGAATCAACAAAGGCAAAGAAGAATGCGGCATCGGATGCTATCGCGAAGGCGAATCCAGAGGAACGAAAGGCGCTCATCGAGGCAATGCGTGCCGTGGACCAAGAATCTCAAGGGAAAGATGCGGAATACGCCGTAATTGATTCTGAGCTGCAAAGCCTGCTGCTTCGTATCCCTAATCCAGCACTTGCCGATGTCATCATCGGCGCATCGGATGAAGAAAACACTGTTCTTCGTACGGTTGGCGAGCCACCAAAGTTTGATTTCGAGCCTAAAGATCATCAAACACTCGGCGAGAACCTCGGTATTATCGACATGAAGCGTGCCGCAAAAGTGAGTGGCGCGCGGTTTGTCTATTACGTTGGCGACGGGGCATTGCTTGAGCTGGCATTAGTCGATTTTGGCCTTCGCTTAGCCATGAAGCACGGTTTTATTCCCGTCACCGTTCCGCACCTCATTAACTCACGATCGATGGCTGCCATGGGCTACCTTGAACATGGTGGACAGGATGAAATTTATTATCTTCAAAAAGACGATCTTTATCTCATCGGCACGTCAGAACAAGCTATCGGTCCCATGCACATGGACGAAATTCTCGACGTTGCGAAGCTTCCACTTCGATATGTCGGTGTATCACCATGCTACCGCCGGGAATCGGGGAGCGCAGGAAAAGATACGAAGGGTGTGATTCGCGTTCACCAATTTACCAAGGTGGAAATGTTCGGCTTCTGTAAGGCGGAAGATTCTGTTGCAGAGCACGAAGCAATTCTGGCTATCGAAGAAGAGCTCCTCAAAGCCCTGGGTTTGCCCTATCACGTTCTCAATATTTGTACCGGTGACCTTGGTCTTCCTGCGGCAAAAAAGTGGGACACCGAAGTATGGTTCCCGGCGCAGAATCGTTATCGAGAAGTCACGTCGACAAGCAACTGTACTGACTTCCAGGGTCGTCGCCTGAATACCCGATACCGAACAGGGGAGGGAACTGAGGTGATTCACACCGTGAATGGCACCGCATTCTCTGGAAGACCAATCGCGGCGATTCTTGAAAACTTCCAAAATGCCGACGGCAGCGTAACCATTCCCGAAGTTCTTCGGCCATTCATGGGCGGAAAGGAACGCATTATTGCTGCGTAAATATGGCAGTACATGGGGCAAAAACATGGGTAGAAGTTTCGCGAAGCGCCATGGCGCAGAATATCGCGGCATTGCGAACATTCTTAAAACCGGAATCCGTGTTTTGCGCCGTTGTGAAGGCGAATGCCTATGGATGCGGTGTACGCGAGGCATCAGGTATCGCCTCAGATTGCACCGTCGACACGTTTGCCGTTGATAGCATCGACGAGGCAGTCGTCCTTCGCGAAATATTGCCACATGCAACGATCTTTATTTTGGGATATACCGTTCCCGAGAGACTATGCGATGTTGTGAGTATCGATGCCATTCAAACCGTATACGACACAGAAACCATTCTTGAAATCACGAAACACGCGCATCGGTTCAATAGGCCGGCGCGTGTTTCGTTGAAAGTTGAAACCGGTTTGCATCGGCAAGGCGCAACAGCGCGAGGGCTCACCGCAATGCTTGATGCGATTCGCGCCGCAGGGCAATCGGTTGTTGTTGAAGGAGTTGGCTCTCATTTTGCAAGTGCAGAGGAACCAACTGATCCTATGAATACGTTTCAATTGGAGCATTTCGCTCACGCCATACACACGGTTCGCGCCGCAGGGCATACACCACGCTATGAACACATTGCCTGCTCTGCTGCAGGAATTGCACACAGTGCCGCACAAGGAACGATGACCAGGTTTGGCATTGCGCTTTATGGGTTATGGTCGAGCAAGAATTTGAAACGTCATGTGATGCTTGGTCGTCAAAACATTGAATTGCATCCAGTGCTCAGCTGGAAAACACGTATCGCGCAAATCAAAGACATTCCAGCCGGTGCTGCAATTGGATACGGGGGAACGCATGTAACCAATCGACCGATCCGCATCGCGGTGCTTCCGGTAGGGTATTATGATGGATACGATCGTGGGCTTTCAGGAAAAGGTGAAGTGCTCATTCGTGGGAAAAAGTGCGCAGTGCTTGGAAGGGTGTGTATGAATATGATTATGGTAGACGTTTCTGGAGTGCCTGCGCTTTCAGTGAATGACTGCGCAACACTCATCGGAAAAGACGGCATGCACACCGTTACGGCAGACGACATCGCCACCATACTCGGCACCATCAATTACGAGGTTGTTTCCCGCATCAATCCATTGTTGCCACGAGTGATATGCTAAAAAAACAACGTGATTTTCTTCGGCTATGGCATGCGAAAGAGCACGGAAACGGCATTCGAAAAAACCCCTTCTTTTTTAGAGCACCTCCTAAAAAGTGGCTTATCATCACCGGTATCGTTCTTGGTATAGTAGGGATCATCGGCGGCTGTATTGGCACAACCTATCTTTCATATTTTCGCATAACAGGAATAACCGTACAGGGCGCAACCATCACCCGCGCTGAAGATATTCAACAGAACGCATGGGAAACGATCACCACTCACTCGTACCCCTTTATTGCAAAAGAAAACGTCTTTCTCATCCGTGTCCAACGTATCGAACAGGAGCTCATGAAACGTTTTGCTCTTGAATCAGCGGTAGTGAGCCGTTCCGGGCGCACGTTGAATATTGCTCTGGTTGAAAAAGTAACCACTCTTGCTCTTCGCACACAAGAAAAAACCGTGTTCCTTGATCTCTCCGGAACATATATTCGAGATGCTACTGCAGAAGAATCCCGAGCAATTGATGTTCGCATCGGCACAGCCGTTCCCACAGAAGGGGAAGTGATCGCACCATTACATGCCGAAATGCCAATCATTCTTGATACGCAAACAGATCCAGCCACATCGCTCCCCATACAAAGCGTCGAACACATTCTTGCGCTCACATCATCACTGCATAATCAGGGAATAACCGTAAAGACATATACGCTAAACGGAGTGCATGCTCCTTTTGTTCGCCTTGATACCAATCAGCCGTACAGTCTCTTCTTTGACCTCAACCGCCCCGTCAATGAACAGATCAGCGCACTGACCACCATCACTTCCTCACCATCCTTCATTCCTCCCGCAGAATACATCGATCTCCGCTTTGGAGCGTATGTGTATATGAAATAGGACTTCCTCATTTTGTCTATTTTCGACTCAGATCATCGGAAAATCGTTCAACGTACCATAAAGTACGTCTCACGAATTTTCCTCGATCTTCATCGAAACTAGCCTAAAATGAGAAAGTCCTACAAAATAAGTATGATCATCCTCTCCGCAGGAAAAGCGTTTAATGACATCGATGCGTTTGCATGCGCCCTGGCGTATCGCGAACTTCTCATCAAAGAAGGGAAGGAATGCTGCGTTGTTTTTCCTGGTCCACTCAACCATTCTGTTACACCTCTCGCAAAACAACAGGATACGGATTTCATCATTGATTATGAACTGAAAACCGATGATCGTATCGTATACGTCGATCTTTCTGATCCAGAACACTTTGCGTTCGGGAAAGAAAATGAATCACGGATCGATGAGCTCTACGATCATCACTACGGATTCGAGGAATACTGGCGCGATCGACTTGGCGACCGATCACATATTGAACGGCTTGGTGCAGCGGCAACATTAATTTGGGAAGAATATATAAAACGGGGTTTCGCTGATTCGATTTCAGCAGAATCCGCAAATCTTCTTTCAATCGCGATTCTTCAGAACACCCTCAACTTTACCTCAACCGAAACGCACAATCGCGATCGAACCGCGTACTCCGAGCTCGCAAACCATCGATCGATGGCTGATGGATGGGAGACGCAGTATTTCCGAGAATGTGCGGAGGGGATGGAAGAAAGCTTCGATGACGCACTCCGAAACGATACAAAAAAGATCGAACATCTCTTTGATGGCGCACTTCTCGTCTTTTCGCAGCTCGAGATCACCGAAGATCCAAAGGATTTTCTTGAGAAATACTCGAAAAATATCCTTGCGTATTGGTCCGAATTCCCGCGGGAACACTGTATACTTAATATCGCCGATATATCATCAAAGACATCGCTGATATTCTCCAATGATGATCAATGGCTTACAGAAACCATTATTCCGCTTTTCTCGTCGATGATTGAAAAAGGCGCGGGATGGATCAGGATACCAATTCACCAAAGAAAGCAGATTCTCAAACTCATTCAACAACGATAATCATCTATATATGAAAGCAGCTCATTTCACATTGAACGATCAGGTGGGGAAGGTGCATGAACTGAAGAGTTATGAGGGGAAGTGGGTGATTCTGTACTTTTATCCGAAGGACATGACCCCGGGGTGTACGCAGGAGGCGTGTGATTTTCGGGATAATATCAATCGTTTAGCATCTGCGAACGTTGTAGTGTTTGGCATTTCGGCAGATGATGAGAAGCGACATGCGAAATTTGCACAAAAAGAATCGTTAACGTTTCCATTGCTTGCTGATACCGATCATGCGGTATGTACAGCGTATGGCGTGTGGCAGAAAAAGAAATTCATGGGGCGTGAATACGACGGCATTGTTCGCACGACGCTCATCATCGATCCAGAAGGGAACATAGCGAAGCGATATGACGAAGTGAAGGTCGGCGGGCACGTCGAAGAGGTACTGAAGGATCTTACAGAGCTTCAGAAAGGCATTCACCAATCATAAAACTGGTCACAAACGAGAAACGTTCTAATAACAAATCCAATAACGCATCCTCGAGCAGAATCGATTGTGAGCGGAGAAGGGCACAGAGCTTTCGCACTCTGTGCTTTTTGCTTTGCAGTCATCAATGATGAGTGTATTCTGGGGTGTCGTACAATATATCATTTACGAACCTTAACTACTTTTTCCTACAATACCTCATCACTATCACAATCAAATACCTCATCATAAACCCCCATACAAGTGAATCTTTGCACTTTAATGAGTGCACTCATCATCGGAACCTCCTCAGCGATCTTCGGCTATCCTCGATAATCTTCAACTGAACGATATGCAATGCGCCGAATGAACTGCTAAAGCCCTTTATTCTCCGAGCCATTTAAACGCCCCAGGTTAAAATAGACCTAGTCTAGTGGCTCTAAAACTCAACAGAATGAAGAGAAGTTATTCCGTGGGCAAATACGGTAGCGGATTTACTGGTATACCATTCAGGCGTACTTCAAAGTGGGTATGCGGCCCTGTTGAAAAACCAGCTCCCACGGTACCTGGCCTTCCGCCTGAGAGCCCTATAACTTGGCCACGGGAAACGTATTGGTCTTGTTCGACGTCAATGCGAGACATGTGAGCATACAATGTTGCAAAACCATTCGCATGAATCAGTAAAACATAATAGCCATACTGTTGACCCTTGTAGACTCGTCCAACATATCCAGGAGCCGCTGCTTCAATTGCAGTACCTTGAGGAACGGCGATATCTAAACCGGGATGTTCAAAGAGATTACGGAAAGGATACGAAGGGTCGTGAAATAATGCGGTGATAACCCCGTGTACTGGCCAAGAAATAACCGTGTCGCCAACTTGGTCGCCATCTCGGGCCCTTAGCTTATCTTGCAGTGTGTCCTGCAGCCCGGAAACCTCGCTCGTAATTGATTGCTGCTCCGTACGAAGCTCACTCATGAGCGTTCGATATTGATTCTCCGACTCTTCCGTGGCGTTCACAAGTACGAGCTTTGCATTCTTCCGCATGTCCAAATCATTTGCCTTCTTTTGGAGAATCTTCGCTGTATCCCCCAAATCTACCACCTTTTCTTCATGAAGTGCTTTATGCGCATACAAGGTATCTTTCGTCATTTTTGTCGCTTCCAGAGCAGATTTCATGTCGTCATTCACCCGTGTTAATTGTGCTGTGGCATCAAAAACATCGAACATGTTTTCCGCGTTAGCAACAAAGCTCAACACCCCCTGATTATCGTTCCGCTGTAACGCAACAAGAAGATCGGCAAGCATGGCACGACGACGAGCAAGTTCATCTTCCGTTGTTTGAATACGGCTATCAAGAATACGGAGCTCTAGCGTTTCTTCATCCATGGCATTCTGTGTTGCAGCAAGGTCTAAAGTGGCAAGCGCAGTTTCGTTCTCTAAAAGAGCAACGTCGTTCTGCAAGGAAGCCCCCTTCCCTGCCAAGGCACGAATCTTTTCACGATACGCATCAAGTTGCGCATTCAACGTTGCGATCGATGCTTTTTTCTCTGCAATAGATTGCTGCAGCTGTGCAACATCAGTATTCGCCGCGAAGACAGATGCAGGAACGCAAAACGCAAAGAAAGTGAAGATAAAAACTCCAGTAACGATGATGCGCACCCCCCTTCTCTCCATATAACAGACGCGTTACTGCAACACCGCGATAGCATGCTCTATGCGACGAAGCGATTCTTCTTTTCCTAATACCCACAACACTTCAAACGGAGTTGCCGACTTTTCTTGCCCAGAAAGTGCAACGCGCAGCGGCCACAACGTGTTCCCATTCTGCATGCCTTCACGAGTAATATACTCCTTTATTGCCGCTTCGAGGAGATCAACTGTGCCAAAAATATTCTCATCGATGTCCGTAAGCAACGTCAGTATTCGCTGAAGATGCGCCGAAGCATCTGCGGCATCCGCCTTTTTCCACACCAAAATCGACGCATCGTACGGCAACAATGCCAAATATGGCGCAATCGCGACATCAAAGTCCGTTAATCGCGATACTCTTGAGCGCTCCACAAACAACGCCCGTTGCACAAGGATATTAGTAAGATCCGCCGATACGAATCCTTGTGCTCGTTCTGCCAGCTGCTCAATCGAGAGCGCCATCAAATAATGACGATTCATCCAATCTAACTTTTCCATGTTCAGAATTGCTCCCGCACTATTCACCTTCGACAAATCAAACTTCTCAATCAACTCTTCGATGGTAAAAATTTCTTGGTCAGCCGATGGGTTGAAGCCAAGAGTTCCCACAAAGTTTATGAGCGCTTCCTTCAAATACCCATGATTAAAATACTCTTCAACAGCAGTATCACCCGTTCGTTTCGAGAGTTTTTTCTTATCCGATCCAAGAAGAAGTGGAACGTGCGCAAAGATTGGCGCCTTCCAACCAAACATCTTGCACAACAGTAAAGATTTTGGAGTAGAAGAAATCCATTCCTCGCCACGCAAAACGTGAGAAATGCTCATGAGCTGATCGTCAACTGTCGCGGCAAGATAGTACGTTGGGAACCCGTCCGATTTCAAAATAATACAGTCATCAACTTCCGAATTATCAAACGTAATATCGCCGCGAATCGCATCACAAAACGTCGTCGATCCTTCTGGAACCTTGATGCGAATAACGCACCCCTCTCCACCCATCATGCGTTCCTCGGCTTCGGTCTTCGTGAGACTCAAACATTTACGATCATACTTCGTCGTCTGCTTCAACGCCGTTTGCGCTTTACGCATCTCATCCAATCGCTCAACCGTACAAAAACACGGATACGCCAAGCCTTTTTCTACCAGTTCCTTGGCATGTTGCTTATAAATATCCAGGCGAGCGGACTGATAGTACGGCCCACAAGAGCCAACTTCAGTAATTGTGCCGTCCTCTTGAAGAACCGGTCCCTCGTCCGGTGTGATACCGAGAGCCTTAAACATGCGCAGAAGATACTCAATGGCTCCTGGGACTAAGCGTTCTTGATCTGTATCTTCAATGCGCAACAAAAACTGACCACCACTTTGACGGGCGAGAAAGTAATCAAAAAGTGCCGTTCGGAAATTCCCAATGTGCACTTTTCCGGTCGGTGACGGTGCTAAACGAGTACGAACCATAGAGAAAGATTAGGATCGAGAAAGGAAATGAGAGCGTAATTCTTGAAACACACTCACAAGAGCTCGAAGAAAGCGTTGCTTCGCCATTGTATCGCGCGCGACAACGATTGGAAAGATGAACGCCGCGGAAAAAATACGCCGAAAACGCCATGGCTCCATGCACAATCGCCATGCCCATTCAAATCCAAAACGTCGGAATATCATCGGGGCACGGCGAATACGCCCAGAAAGCACGTTAAATGCCCCACCAACACCGATGACGATTCGAGCATTTGGTACAGAGGATGCGATCTGCGATGCAACGAATTCTTGTTTTCCTTGCGATGCCCCACTTCCCTGCCCGAGCGCAACGGCAATCACGCAAGGGCCAAACCCGCGCATTCGTTCAATGATTCCCTCTTCAATACAAGGATTCTGGTGAGAAATACTTCCAGGATTGATGGCGATGATTTTTATCCCTTGGAATAGTGTCGTAAAATACAGTTGAATTTGCACCAAAATATCATCGGTGCCGCCGAGCAACACCAGTGGCACTTCTCGATCACGGCAGATTTCTGCCAACATCGGTAATACATCAATTCCCGGATATCGATGAAGATCATGGAGATCGTGCAGAGCTGCCGCGGCAAAACGCAGCGCTACCCCATCTGGCAGCGAAAGCGCACTCGAATTCAACACCGTTCGAAACTCCGGGCTCGATCGTGCTGCCAGAAGAAATTCCGGATTCGGCGTTACCACTAAGCTTGGCTCTGATCGATGAAACAAATCCAAAAAACGAGCAGAAAGCTCGTTTGGTGATAGATCGTCAATTCGTACCCCGAGCAGAGAAATCGAGCGCATACTTACGCAATCTTCCTCCACGACAACCACGCAACCAAAGCCCCAAGTGAATCATTCAACAAATCATCCATCGTATCAGGCAAGCCCATTTGCGCCTGACCAAATTCAGCAACAATTCTCATGGCGAATTGATCAAAAAGAAACTCATACCACTCCCACGCCACGCCAACAGCAAGCACAACACCAAGAACGAAGACGCCTTCAAGAAGCACAAGGGCTCGTCCAGCTCCATCAACACGCTTACCTTGAATACTCACCCGTTCGCTCACCCAGCCGTACAACGCCATGCCCAGCAACGCAATCACATACCCACCCAAAAAGTGCATCATCACGTCAAACCATGAAATTTGATAATAGAGCCCATGAAACACTGCAACTGCGTGCACCAAAAGCACAATACCAATTCCCAGAAATCCGTAGCGAAATTTCATCATACTGTGCCAATCTTAGCACAATTTTATACACAAGGAAACCACATTTTCTTTTGACAGTGCAAAATTAGCACTCTATAATAGAGACTGCTAATGTCGGACTTCCCCATTTTGCCCATTTTCGGCTTGCATCATCGGAAACTTCTTCAACGTACCAAGAAGTACGTCTCAGAAGATTTCCTCGACGCGCACCGAAACTGGTCGAAAATGAGAAAGTCCTACCGTCCCCTTTCTTCTCCTATGATCCCCAATAATTTCACCAGCAAATCTCAAGAAGCCATTCAAAATGCCCAAGCCTTCTCCGAGGAACACGGTCAGCACGGTATTGAACCCATTCATCTTTTAGCGGCGCTTACCCGTCAGGAAGGCGGGTTTGTGGTAACAATCTTTCAAAAAATGGCAACAAGTTTGCCGGCATTGCTGGGCGACGTTGACCGTATGTGTGATGCACTCCCCAAGCATGGCAACCCCGAACGTGGCGGCATTGGCCAGATTATCCTTACCCCTGCTCTTGCCGCCGTGCTCCAGGCCTCTGCAAAAGTCTCCAAACACTTCGGTGACGAATACATTTCAACAGAACATCTTTTACTCGGACTTCTCGTCGACCGCCCCATTGCTGCCATGCTTGCAGAACACGCAGTAACAGAGGCTGCCATTCTTGCCGCACTCAAAGATCTTCGGGGCAGCCAACGCGTTGACTCTCAAGACCCAGAAACCAAATATCAAGCCATCGAAAAATACAGCATGAACCTTACGGAACGTGCTCGCCACGGCAAGCTCGACCCGGTGATCGGTCGCGATGAAGAAATTCGGCGCGTCATGCAAGTACTTTCCCGTCGTACGAAAAATAATCCAGTGCTTATTGGCGAAGCGGGCGTTGGAAAAACAGCGATTGTTGAAGGCTTGGCTATTCGCATTGTTGCCGGCGATGTACCGGAAACGCTCAAGAACAAAGAAGTTGTTTCGCTCGACTTAGGATCGCTTATTGCGGGAACCAAATTCCGTGGCGAATTTGAAGAGCGACTCAAGGCGGTAATGCGTGAAGTTTCTCAGTCCGATGGCAAGTACATTCTTTTCATCGACGAGCTTCATATGCTGGTTGGTGCCGGGAAAGGCGATGAATCGCCCATGGATGCAAGCAATTTGCTCAAACCCGCCCTTGCCCGGGGCGAGCTTCGGGTGATTGGCGCCACCACCACAAAGGAATATCAACGACATATTGAAAAAGACCAAGCGCTCGAACGTCGCTTTCAGCCCATTATGGTTGAAGAGCCTTCGGTTGACGACGCAATCGCCATCCTTCGCGGCATTAAAGAACGCTACGAAATTCATCACGGCGTACGCATTTCAGACAACGCTATTGTTGCCGCCGTTACCCTTTCTGCACGGTATATTCCCGACCGCCAGCTCCCCGATAAAGCTATTGATCTCATCGATGAAGCCGCCGCCGGACTTCGATTACAGATCGATTCCATGCCTGAAGAGCTCGATCGCATGAATCGCGAAGAAATGCGCCTACAGATTGAACGCCAAGCCCTACTCAAAGAAGATGATCGTGCATCGAAAGAACGCCTGAAAGAAATCGAGAAGCTCATTGCAGACAGCAAGGAGCAATCATCGGAATTGACATTGCGATGGACGAACGAAAAAAACCTTATTGCCGCAATTCGGGAAAGCAAAAGCGCCATCGATAAACTCATGAACGAAGCAGAATACGAAGAACGTCGTGGCAATCTGGAACGCGTTGCCGAAATTCGGTACAGCGAGCTTCCGCACCAACGGGAAGCACTCCAAGCAAAAGAAGGCGAATTAAAGCAATTTCAAACAGAACGTGGCTTGCTCAAAGAAGTGATCGCCGAAGAAGATATTGCAAGCGTCGTGGGCAGATGGACGCATATTCCCGTCTCCAAAATGCTGGAAAGCGACATGGTAAAGCTCGCCCGTATGGAGGAAGAGTTGCAACAGCGTGTAGTGGGGCAACAAGAAGCCATCACCGCCGTCAGCAATGCGTTGCGCCGTTCACGAGCCGGATTGTCAGAGGAAAAACGTCCGATTGGTTCCTTCATGTTCCTAGGGCCAACGGGTGTGGGGAAAACCGAACTTGCCCGTGCGCTGGCAACGTTTATGTTTAACGACGAAAAGGCACTGATTCGCTTAGACATGAGCGAATACATGGAAAAGCACAGCGTAAGCAAAATGATCGGTTCCCCGCCGGGGTATGTGGGATACGAAGAAGGCGGGCAGCTCTCCGAAAAAATTCGAAAGCATCCGTACTCGGTCATACTCCTCGATGAGATCGAAAAGGCGCACCCAGACGTGTTTAACATGCTGCTGCAAATTTTAGACGACGGCAGGCTTACCGATTCCAAAGGTCGCACCGTCAACTTCAAAAATACCATCGTTATCATGACGAGCAACATCGGTAGTGACATCATTCTGAACAGCGGGCGCCGTATTGGATTCATTGAAAGTGAAGGGGTCAAAACAGATGCCACCCGTGAAAAGGTGCTCGAAATGCTTCGCGATCACTTCCGCCCAGAATTCTTGAACCGCATCGATGAAACCATTGTGTTCCACGCACTCGATGCAGAGCATATTGCCGCAATCGTGCATCTTCAGCTTGCCCTTGTCACCAATCGTCTGAAAGAAGCGCGCAATATCGCTGTAACCTTTACGGCACGGGCAAAGAAGTACATCGCCGAACATGGATACGACCCTCTGTACGGCGCTCGCCCGTTAAAGCGAATTATTCAATCAAAAGTCCTCGACCCCTTGGCACTCGAAATCGTCAAAGGTACAATTGGCATAGATTCGGCTGTAACGGTTGATGTCAAAAAAGACGCCGTATTCTTCACCACCACAACCCCATGACCACTTCGGCAAAACACATCTTCCTCCTTGATAGCATCGCGATCCTGATCTTTGGTGGGTATTTCGCTTTTCTCTCTGTGAGTCTTGCAACGATGCATCTTCATCCCGTCACCACGCTCATCGCTGCCCTTCTAGGCTACGTTCTCGCCGACCTTATCTCTGGACTTGTCCACTTTCTTGGCGACACCTTTGGCAGCAAGAATACCCCCATTGTTGGCGCAGCGTTTATTGAACCGTTTCGCTATCATCACATTGATCCCGAAGACATCACCAAACACGGATTCGTTGAAACCAATGGGCATAATTGTCTGGTCTCGATTCCGATCCTGATGATCATGACGCATATTCTTCTGAAATACGTTGCCACATCTGCACTTGCTGGGTTTGCCCTTGCCACATCATATTTCCTTGTGCTCGGCGTATTCCTCACCAACCAATTCCACAAATGGGCACACACCCCAACGCCACCACGATTCATTCAGTTCCTTCAGCACCATCGCATTATTCTCTCCCCCAACCATCACCGCATCCACCACACCTCCCCCTTCACCCGCTATTTCTGCATCACCACCGGCTGGCTGAACAGCCTCCTCGACTCCCTCAACTTCTTCCCCCTCACCAAATCCCTCCTCCGCAAAATCCCCTTCATGTTGAAACCCGCGGAGGAGTACGAGGCACGGTAACTTCAAAAATCTATGTCTCTTGCAGAAGAAGCGATCCTCTTCGCAAAGCACAACAAAAAAGAAATCTCCCGCCGGCTGACGAGTCTGGAAGAATACCCACCCAGCGATTCACCCGTCACCATATTCATGGCCGGTTCGCCAGGGGCAGGAAAAACAGAGTATTCAAAAAGTTTACTCGCCTACCTCATAAAAAACACAAGTGATCGACCTATTCGTATTGATAGCGACGAGCTTCGCGGGGAAATTCCCGGATACACAGGGGAAAATTCATCGGAAATGCAGGGGGCTGTCTCCATTCTCCTGAGCGAAATGTACGACCGTGCATTAAAGAACCGACAAACCGCTATTATCGACGGGACGTTATCACATTACGGAAAGGCTAAAGAGAACATCGAACGGTCTCTCAAGCGCAATCGGCAAGTGCTTATTTTCTACATCTACCAGCATCCAGAAGTCGCATGGCAGTTTACCGTTGCACGAGAGCACATTGAGGGACGAAACATTCCAAAACGTGCGTTTATTGAAAAATTTCTCGGCTCAAAAGCAACCGTCAATCAGATTTATCGGGAATTCAGCGACCGCATAACGCTCTTCTTGGCAAGAAAAAACTTCCAAACGCACGCCATTGAAACAGTAGAAATCGTGAGTCCTCAACATTCGGGATTGGACGCATATCTCCCGGAAACATATACTGAAGAGGAATTAGCAAAATTACTATGAAAATCCTATACTTTTTGAAAAAGTCTCTCAAAAAGAATCGTGGAGCTGCCGATTTCTTTCTTCACACTTCAAAGAAAAAGAAGATCAAAATTTTGAATGAAATCGGTCAAGAAGCAAACACAGCTCAATGGGAGTTGGTCAAACAAAGCGAAGCTCTCAAGTCAGCATAATCTCAAAAATCCCCAGGAAAACCTGGGGATTTTGTTATAGTCCAGAATTTTCTCTCAAAACCCATTTCTCCCACTTTTCCCCATACCCCAATCGACAAAACCCCATTTTTATGCTAATATTAGCGGTTCCTCTACCTGTACGGACACATTGTCCGTAGGCAAGAACATCACAAAAAACACTGGAGGAGCGGATGCCGCTCACCCTTTTCTGGCTCATTGCCAGTTTCTTCCTTGGGTGTTCGCAAGAACCCCAAACCATCGTGTACGTCATCGCGGGTGCCCCCCCCTTCTGCGGTTATTTCGCAGGAGGAAGGAGCATTTGCCGAGGACGCACCGGTGGAAACTCTCACCGACGCCCCCGCTGCCTATGATGGCGGCAACGGAGACGCATGCGATCTCGACGGGATCGATCCCTATGATCCCGAAAAAGTCATCGCTTACGAGATCGTGAATCTCACCGACGAGCAGATCGCAGAGCTCGAGAGCATTGGATACTCATGGTGGGATACCTATTCGCAAATCCCAGAAGCTACTGTCAATGTCGACATCAACATAACAGTGAGTGAATGCGAAACAGTTTCCTTCACCGATGTAAACCTCGAGATCGGGCGGGAAATGGGTTATGTCGCCCCCTCTGCCAGCGGAGAAACAAGCTGGCGAGTGGACTATAACGACAGTAATTCCGCTCAAAAAATCGGTGGGTACGACAACGCGAGATGGTGGGCAGAAATCTACAGCGGTCCGGTAGCGGAACCGTTTCTGTACCAATACGCCATCAAGTACTTACCGGAAACGCGTGGTCGACGATCTGCGTGGATGACGCTCTCAACGAATTATTGGCCTGCGAATTTCGCGGCTGCCTATAACGCGTTTGAACCGTACAGTGAAGACATGATGGATCGGGATTACGGGAAAAACGGGTGGATCTCCATGTACGAAGGCGACCCCGCGTACATGACCTGCCAAGTCGGAACCTGCGACGACACGCGCCTCAATGCGTGTTTGACCAAAGTTTACGACATCGAAGCCCTGGATGCATCCGATTCACTCGTCGCAGAAACCGGTGACTGCTTCGACTGGTCCAACATCGCAGCAACATACGCTTGGGAGGTCTACTTCAGCCACTGGGACGGATTCATGAGTCCGCACAATGGCTACGTAGAAGAATTGGGAGATTCGGCTTCGCCGGACACATCTCGATTCAGCCTCCGAATCGCAGGCGTGGATCTGGTAAACCCCAACTGGGTAAGTGTTGAGGAGGTCACGTTTTACTCGTGGTCGACTCTCTACCCACCCTGCTGGAAGGATCAGTCTGAAGGTGGTTGCAGAGCGATGCTCGTCGCCGATCTGCAGATCCTAATCGAAGCAGGACGAAGCGGAAAGATGGCGAGTGACCTCGACAAGGTTGCTGCATCCCGCCAAGCCCTCGGGCTCTGGTGGGAAGGGGTCGACGAGGGCTGGTACAACGACGAACGGGACTGGCTCACCGCCAGACCCGATTACGTCGAAATGGCCCTCACCGATGCTCTCGACCCCTGCAACGACTGGACTGCCGCAGGGTACAACC
Source organism: Candidatus Uhrbacteria bacterium (assembly GCA_943358395.1). Taxonomy (GTDB): domain Bacteria; phylum Patescibacteriota; class Patescibacteriia; order UBA9934; family UBA9934; genus CAIKHN01. The sequence continues at coordinate 35,041 of CALRGY010000001.1, forward strand.
CCTGGGACACCGGTCTTGCAGGAGAATGTGGGGACACCGGGTTCATCGATACCGGAAAACCGTAAAAGGCTCAAAAAAAGCGAGGTAGAACAACGAAGCCCCCGAGCTGCTATTACGCTGCAGCCCGGGGGTTTTCTATTTCAACAACCCTTTCTCCAAACTCCCCCATTTCTCTTTTCCACACCCCCCTCGTCGACAAAACCCCATTTTTATGCTAATATTAACGGTTCCTCTGCCTGTACGGATGTTCCGTAAACAGACATGAAGAACCCAACAATTCGTGTCCTCGCGTATGCCCCCCCCTTCTGCATTTCAGCATGAGGACGGAGCATTTGCCGAGGACGTGGAGAAGTCATGAAGATTTTGATTTTTTTGTTTACGCTTCTGGTCGGTGCCTCCTGCACCAACAAGGGTGCCGTCGACCGCACCCCCGACACCGAAACCTTCGACACGGGGGTGGCAGCGTCTGCCACCCCCGACGACGATGGCGACGGCTACACCGACGACGAGGACTGTGACGACACCGACCCCGCCGTCAACCCGGGAGCCACCGAGATCTGCGACAATGTCGACAACGATTGTAACAGCCTCATCGACGATGCCGATCCCGACCTCGATCTCAGTACCGGCACCACCTGGTACGCGGACACCGACCGTGATGGGTACGGCCAGGGCACCGACCGCCCCACAAGCACCACCACCGCCTGCGACCAACCCGGCGGCTATGTCGCCGACAACACCGACTGCTACGACAACGACCCAGGAAATTTTCCCGGGGCTACGGAAGCTTGTGACGGCATCGACAATGACTGCGATGGGGTGGTGGACGAGGGTTTCACGTATTACTACGCCACCCTCGACGAGGATGGCGATGGCTGGGGCGGCAACGCCGACGCCGCTTCCGGTTGCCCGGGAACAAAGCCCCCGGACTACTCGGAGAACGTCGGCGACTGCGACGACACCGACCCCACCGTCAACCCAGAGGCCACCGAGATCTGTAACAACATTGACGATGACTGCGACACCCTCATCGACGAGGAGGAGATCTGCGTGCCATAGGAGGCGGTGCGCAGCAAAAACGAAACCCCCGAGCTGCAATACGGCAAGCTCGGGGGTCTTCAGTTTTACGGACATTAGTCTTTGATCTTGGGCAGAATCTCTTTTTGGTATCTCTCAATACACTCTTCGATCACATTCACTGCTTCGTCCGCGTCGTAGAAGCCGAGGACTTTGCAGGTGCCTGGCTTTTTCAGGTGTTTGTAGAATTCGAAGTAGTGTGCGGTTTCTTTTGCCCAGTGCTCGCCGAGGTCTGTATATGACGTGATGTGATCAGCGCGCTTGTCGTCGGAAAGCACGCAAATTACTTTGTCGTCGGTTTCTCCCCCGTCTTCAAATTTCATGATGCCGATGACGCGGACTTCCACGAGCGATCCTGGAATAAGTGGCTCGACAACATTCGCGACGAGAATATCCAGCATGTCGTTATCCTGATCCCACGTTTGAGGGATTAAGCCGTACACCGTTGGATACGCTAACGAAGAATACCCCACGCGGTCGAGCTTCAAGTGACCCGTTTCCGTAATAAACTCGTATTTATTAATACTGCCAGCATTGATTTCCACCAATCCGTTCAACACACGCTTTTCCTTATCTGCCCATGGAGAGAGCAAGTGCAGCAAGTTCGGCATGAATTTGTGAATCGGCACATCAAGATTTGCCATAGTTTTCGAAAAAAGAATGAAGAATTCCTACCAGGAATGATGCGTCCCCAACTCTTTCGTGTCAACGAGGCAGTTTTTCGATATACTGGGAGGCATATGAAGCATCGCTATTCTTTGTTCATTCTTCCTGCTGTTCTTGCGGCATTCCTTCTTCCATCCTCATCCCTCGCCTTCGACCCCAACTACATCCTTTCCGACGAAGACCTGACCGATGCGCAATCGATGGATCTGAATCAGATCCAAGCTTTTCTGGAACGCGGAACATTGGCGACGTACCAAGCCCCAGACTGGGAAGGGAGAACACGCTATGCTGCAGAAATTATTTGGCGCACAGCGCAAGCACACAACATCAATCCTCGATTCCTTTTAGTGCTCCTGCAAAAAGAACAAAGCCTTATTGAAGATGCAGACCCAACCCAGAAACAATATGACTGGGCGACGGGATACGGTGTGTGTGACAGCTGCTCGATGAACGATGGAGCATTGGCGCGCTGGCAAGGATTTGGAAAACAAGTGAATTCTGCAGCGATGCAATTTACGGAAGGCTACATGGTGGACATCGAAAAAAACGGTGTGACCGCAGGGAAATACGGCCCAAACATTCCAGTGACCATCGACAAAACCACCGTTACTCCAGAAAACGCTGCCACTGCCGCAATGTACGCCTACACGCCGCACATTCACGGCAATAAAAACTTTGTCGCGATTTGGGACAAATGGTTTGGCAAAGAATATCCAAACGGAACCCTTCTCCAAGCTGCGGGTGATGAAGGCGTTTGGCGCATTGAACAGGGGTATCGCCGCCCTATTACCAGCAAAGCTGCACTCACATCCCGCTATAACAGCGCATTCATCATTACCGTTTCAAAAACCACTCTTGAGCAATACCCCACCGGCACACCAATCTCGTTACCGAATTATTCCCTTGTGGAAGACGAAAACGGGAATCGATATCTTTTAGTGGACGACGGCATGCGCCACATTGCAAGCCTGGAAGCATTTCGCAACATCGGCTTTTCTGAAGATGAACTCGTGGAAATTACCGCAGCCGAAGTTGCGGAATATGCCGTCGGAACCCCCATTACCATTGCAACACAAGACCCAACGGGAAAAGTCGTCAAACTCTCTACGAATGGCGCAATGTTTTACCTGAAAGACGGCATTCGCCAAGCTATTCTTGACGAAGCGGTGCTCACAGCGAACTTTCCAAATGCCACCGTGGAGAAAGCTCTGCCCGTGGAAATCGAACAATATCGCGAAGGTGCATTCCTCAAGCTTCCCGATGGAACCCTCGTTCGATCCATCGAAAACCCAACCGTGTACGTTGTTGCCGACGGGGAACGCCACGCCATTCCCAGCGAATCGATATTTCTTGATTACGGCTACGAATGGCCAAACATCATCTTCGTTCAAGACGACGTGCTGAACCTCCATAAAGTCGGCACCGACCTTGGAACATCGGCATAGTATATAACCTATCTTATCGAGGACTTTCTCATTTTAGGCTAGTTTCGATGAAGATCGAGGAAAATTCGTGAGACGTACTTCATGGTACGTTGAACGATTTTCCGATGATCTGAGTCGAAAATAGACAAAATGAGGAAGGACTACATTTCTATGATCGTTTTTGCTGGAATTGTGCCATGCTCACCGCTACTTCTTCCATCGGTAAACCCCGAACGAGTTGGGCTACTTGAAAAAACGCGCAACGCCATGCGTGAACTGTCTGAAGAGCTTTTCGCTGCGCATCCCGACACCATCGTGCTCTTTTGTGAACACACGCAATCCCCTGCAGACGCATTCGCCATGAATGTTGCAGACCCATATACCGCAAGCCTCGCAGCGTTTGGAGACTTAGGCTACACGCAAACATATCACCCGGATTTCATGCTTGCAGACAAAGCTCAACGCGATCTGCGTGGCGGCGGCGTTCCTATCACAATGATCACAGAAGACGCACTTCCCTTTGGGGCAACCGTTCCCCTGGAATTCCTTCGCGAGCATCTTCCTTCGGCTCGCATTGTACCGATCGCGCCATGTGGATTATCCGCGAAAGAACATTTCGACTTTGGCGCAGCGTTGAACAACACGTTAGTAGAAAGCCCGAAACGCATCGCCATTATTGCAGCAGGAGATTGCTCTCACACCCGCTCAACCGAGGCTCCCGACGGGCTCCATGCAGAAGGAAAACAATCGGACGATCTGCTCGAAACACTCATTGCCCAAAAAAATACCGCAGGGCTTTTGCAGTTCGACGCCACACTTTTGCATGAAGGAAAAGACGGAGCATACCGTCAAATCGTTATGCTCTTCGGCGCATTGGATGGATCACCCGTCGAAGCACGCATCCTTTCTCACGAAGCGCCACTCGGAATCGGTCAGATCGTTGCCGAGCTCATTCTCCGATAATCCACTGTGTTCGCTCACGTCTATCCCCTCATAAAGCTCCCCCGCCGTTTTGGGGTATTCGATTATCGCATCCCAGAACATCTTGTCGTGCAGGTTGGCGACGTCATTCAGATTCCTTTTCGCCATCGGACGATTCTGGGCGTTGTGAAATCGATCACTGCATCATCGAACGAGCCACGAATTCTCGAGATCGCATCAGGTTCGATCGGCTTCAGCATGCCAGACATCGATCTCAAGCGCATAGAGTCCATCGCATCAGGGCTCGGGCAATCCGTCTCATCGATTCTTGCCGTTGCCTACGAAGGCCTCAGCCCCTTCCCCGCATCGGCAGAATCTTTGCATCGGCAGACCAATACCGCAACGTCATCACCAAGGATCGATAAAGAAACAATCACCACAGTGCACCATCTCCTCGAACGGCTCAAAATCGATCGCATGATGAATGTGATGTGTGACGACGAGACATTCTGCGTGCTTGCACATGCACTGTGTAAAACAATCACCGATCAGATCCTCATTATTGTTCCCAGGGAACGTGATGCGCGAATCATTGCAAACATCCTCACCTCATTCTCCCCAATGATTCTGACGGGGAAAGTACCCCCCCGCGATCGAAATCGCATCATCCGATCCTGGAGCAAAGGCTCAATTCGATTCCTCATCAGCACACGGCAAGGAGCATTGATCACGCCCCAATCCCTGGGCGCCGTTCTCGTCTACCAATCCGGGTGCAGCGATCATCACAGCCCTCTTCGCAACCCTCACATTCATGCCGTACGCGCCGCAGAAGCATTAGCAACATCAGCAGAATCAATCTGTATTCTTGCGGATGCTCTTCCGCCACCACACGCATCACTGCCACTGTGCGCTCATCACGATGGGGCAAACGTGCAGATCATCGACGTCATGCACAAAGGCGAACGCTCGCCATATCCCCTCATCAGTACTACGCTCCTTACCGCAATCGAAACCGCCCTCTCCGATCATCGGAAAGTGCTTCTCTCGTTTAATCGTAAGGGCGTGGCAAAGCGCATAGAATGCAAAGCGTGTGGCCACGTTCCCTTTTGCGGAACGTGTGGCAGCTTACCAGTGGTACGCATCGATGATTTGCTCTGTGCAGCATGCGGAACGGAAATGTGGAAGCCAACAACGTGCCCAGCATGTGGCTCTCCAAAAATCGGATTAAAGTCCATTGGCGGCGCCAAAATCGCTGATGATCTCAAGAAAGCATTTCCTTATGCAATCATCGGACATATTGAAAAAGGACGTATCGACCGCACTGCCGACATTCTCCTAGCAACAGAATATTTCTTTTCCAGCGTCATCGAACCTTTTGCTCCATGGGGGTTTGGCGTGGTAGCAGAAATTCTTGGCGACCTTGCATTTACCCCGGGCGACTATCGCGGCGCCGAAAACGCCGCCCGCCAGATTGCCCGCCTGCGCAACTATGCCAAACACGAAGGCGCGGAATGCATTATTCAAACGCTCACTCGTGACCGCATGCAATCACTCCTTGGCGCCGAATACGTCAACGCCACAGAGCTCAACACACGAAAAACGTATTCCCTCCCACCATTTGGCGTCATCATCGAATTTGAAGGGGGCACAAAAGCGGATTTCCCCCAAGAAATCGCATCACAAATCATAGAAAAGGACGGTCTTTTCATCGCAAAAATTGATCATCTTCTCTTTACGCATTGGCAAACCCTCTTCCCGATCATCCCGGATTCGATTAAAATACGGATATACGAATAAATCGAGTTCATAAAGCATTGTTGGACTTGGCGACTCGGGTGCATGTTTTTCCGCTGTGCTCAAGGACGCCACGCTGCGACGTCTCGCTATCGCTCGACTGCAGCTGGGCATCCGGTGAGCTCGCTGCAAAACATGCACCCTCGTCCCCTAACGTCCAACACAGATATATGCCAAGACCCGTTCTCCATAACCCAGATCCAAAGCTTCGTATCAAAAGCGAACCGGTTTCGGCTGAACGCATCAATACGCCGGAAATGACGTTGCTCATTCAAGAGCTCAAAGAAACGATGGTAAAAGAAAACGGGGTAGGAATTGCTGCGCCGCAAATTGGAGTACACGATCGAGTCATCATCGCCGAAATCGATGACGTTGCTACGGCATTCATCAATCCCGTTATTACGGAGCGATCGTTCCGAAAGATTGATAGTGAGGAGGGTTGCTTATCTGTGCCAGGAACCTGGGGCGTCGTAGAACGCTGCCGTTCGGTTACCGTAACGGCACTCAATGAATCTGGCGAGCCGGTGACAATTAAAGCTCAAGGATTTGATGCGACGATTTTTCAGCATGAAATTGATCACTTGGACGGTATTCTTTTCATCGACCGTGCAGAAGATATTCAAAAAGCATCGCGCCTCTAAACTATGCGCGTTCTTTTTTTTGGTACTCCAACCCTTGCCTGCGCCATTCTTGAAGCCCTCATCGCCGATCATGACATCGACGTCGTTGGCGTGGTGTGCCAGCCCGATGAGCCCGTTGGACGAAAAGCGATTCTTACCGCTCCACCCACAAAGCACGTTGCGATGACTCATGGAATTCCCGTGTTCCAACCAATAAAACTGAAAGACGAATCTTTTCTTGCCGCCATCGACTCCCTTCACGCTGATGTCGCTGTCGTACTGGCATACGGCAGAATTCTGCCGTCGGCACTCCTTAATCGTATCCCTCACGGCTTCGTGAATGTTCACCCATCATTACTACCCAAATATCGTGGTCCCTCTCCAATTCAATCGGCGATTCTTGCTGGGGATTCCGTCACTGGAGTTTCGATTATGGTACTCGACACCGGAATGGACACCGGCGCACTCCTTACACAATCAGTGATCGACATCGCTTCAGACGAGACATCAGAAACACTCACAGAAAAAGTGATCGATGTAAGCGCTCCCCTCCTGATCACAACGCTCAAAGGATTCTTCGCAGGATCGATCACGCCGATTCCCCAAAGCACCGAAGGCGTTTCGGTCTGCAACATGCTTTCTCGCGAGGATGGGAAAATATCGTGGAATGAATCTGTGCACGTCATTGATCGAAAGATTCGTGCATTGAATCCTTGGCCGGGTACGTCAACAACGTGGATTATCGGAGAGAAAGAAATCGGAGTGAAGATTCTGAAGGTGGCATTGATGGAGGGATCGAGGGGGGCTCACATCGGAATCCCTCGATTCGAATCTGGGGTACTACTCATCGACGCTGCCGATGGGACACTGGAGATTCTGGAGCTTCAACCCGCTGGAGGAAACCGAATGAACGGAAGCAGTTTTGCGCGCGGGTATTTGAAATCGTAAAATATTCTCCGATGCCACTGCAGTCAACGGTTCCTGCTTCCATGGGAAAAACGGAAGCACAAACACCATGAACCCTAATCCGATCGGGTGATTCAAATACGGGGAAAACACGTGCGCCACAAAAAGCGCAAGAACACCACAGGCTAAACCAATCGAAAGCCAGCGCGTTTCTTCTTGTGCAATAATAGATCGGCGCCCAGCACGGAAGATGGTGAAGAAATAAAAGCCAAAGGCAAGAAGACCGGGAATCCCCATCTTGAGCCAAATGTCTTGATAGCCCCATTCAAATCGATACGTGGTGTATTCGCCGGTGCCATTCATTGCCCGAATACGAGGGTCGTCCGAAATATACGTCACCGGTGTGCCAAACCCGCTTCCCCATAACGGATTTTCGCCAATCTTTTCCATCATTGGTGGAAGCAAATTCCATCGGCTCGATACCGCAAGCTCCCGCGTATCGTCATTCTTTCCTTTATAATATTGGCTACCCGTGAGATCTGGTCGTGAAGGAATTGGAAAAACAACGAGCGCCCATACTCCAAGAAGGGCAATGCCCAATGCAACAATTCCTGTTACCTTTAAACGAATAATTTCTTTCACCGATGTTCTTTGCCAAAGCGTTACTATCGCCATCACTCCTCCTGCCGCAATCAATCCCAACCAAAAGCTTCTTGACTGCCCAGACACATCAACCGCAAGCATCAACGCCAAGGGCAAGAGCAACGACGCACGCTCTTTCCACGTCTTTGCAACAAAAATCATGGCAGCCATTATCACCAGCGTAAAAATCATCACCGTAAACTGCCCCTGTTCAAACACACGGAAATACCATGGACCATTCGGGAAAAGATTCATCAGCCATTCCGGATTCGAAAGAATAGTCACCTCCGCTAATCGGGCATCGCGCACAAAGCCATACAATGCCCAAATGCCTTCCACGGGAAGATGCGTAAAAAGAAATACAAGGAAAAGAGAGGAACCAGCAACCCACGTTGCCCCAAGAGCAAGCGTCCAGATCAGGACACGTTTCGCTTCTTGCGTCCATACAATCATGGCAACAGGAAGAAGATACGCCAACGTTGCATACCCGTTCATGTCGTCAAACGCCGCACTCATGCTGTTTCGCGCAAAGCCAGTAATTGTTCCTAATGCAATCGCGATCAAAAGCACAACAAACGGAAGATCACGTTCCTGAAGAAACCGGGGGCGCACATGGTGAACAACGATGTGATACACCGTGCCCAGCATCACTGCTACAAAAATTCCCTGCCGAATACCTAAAGCAAACCCACCAAGCGATACATCAATACAATGACCATGGCCGCCAATGAATATCTCAAGCATCGCAAATGCCAATCCCCACACCAACGATCGCCGTGTCACGATGAATGCAGCAAGAACGATCGCGAAAAATGGAATTGCGCTCCAGACGGTATGTTGCGTAAGCCATGCAACAATGTGAAGGGAAAGAATCCCCCCAAGACCATACAGCGTATTGCGATCAAAGAATTGTTTGAGGACTGGAATCATATTTTATAATCGATGTTTCTTCATAATCACTTCCCGTGCCGCTTCATATTTTGCTACACGCTTGGGCTTCCATCCCACATATTTCCAGGGCAAGCGATACACGAACGACGGCAGCCACGATGACCCAATTCGTGATTCCCCATCGATCAGCACACGGCACCACACGCCGGGAACCAATACACCGATGTGCTGCTGCTCAAGCATAGTGAGCCACACATCCCAATCTTGAAAACGTTTCATGTGAGGGTCGAAACCAGGGAAATCCTTTCGACGAACCAGAGATGTGGTGTGCACAAAATTCATCTGTCGTAATCGGTCAGCATGAAATGCAACACCACGAAATACTTTCCACCCAAATCGGAATCCTCCATAGGCATAGCTTGCCCGTGAATTACTGTTCAATTGCTGAACGAATCGTTCAATCATGCTTGGCTTCATCACCACATCTGCATCGCAAAACATCACAAACTCCCCTGTTGCCTCGGCAAGCCCTCGATTCCGTGCCGCATTCGCTCCAGCATTTTCTTGATGAATGGCTCGAATCTTCCCCGCAAATTCCTTCAACACTATCGCAGTATCATCAGTCGACCCATCATCAACCACAATGATTTCGATTGGTGCGTATGTTTGATGCAGAATCGATGTGATGCATCGTCGAATCGTTTTCGCGTGCTGATACGTTGGGATCACAATGGAAACACGTGATGATCCACGGAAAGCGCGCTCAGTGAATCCGGTCATTGTTTTCTCCCTCGTGAATTCCCTCATTACTCGTTCACGACCGTTTTTTCCCAATCGGTTGCGCAATGATGCATCGGTAGCGAGTGCAGTGATCGCATGCACAAGATCATGAAGCGTATCCTCGATAAGCAATCCTGTTTCTTCATGAATCACCGCCTCATCAACTCCCGGTTGATTCGTTGCAATCACCGGAAGTCCAAACAACGCAGCCTCAATGGCAACAATCCCGAAACCCTCACGATCGGTATCCAGTTTTGTTGACGGCATTAAAAAGATATCGTGTGTTGTATACATTTCTGGAAGCTTTCCATCAGAAACATGTTGAAGAACGGTAACCCGAGATTCGAGATCGAGCGCCGTGATCGCATCGAGAATCTCCTTCTTCATCGGTCCATCACCCACAATCGTGTACGTAGAATTCGGAATCTGCTTCATCGCCTCTACAACTTTCATGTGCCCCTTCCGAGGAACAAGCCTGCCAACCGTCAACAATCGAATCACGTCCGGATTCGGAGCACGAACAAGAACATCAGCAGCCTCCACAAACTCATCGGTCACACACGGGTACATGACGTTGCACGATCGATGAGAAAAAGTAGACACTTCATTAGCTAATGATCGTGAATTTGCAAAAACACGCCGCGCAAAGAAAAGAACGATTCTCATCGCGAAGCGTTTACGAGGCACCGATCGTGCTGCATCAAAATCTAATCCATGCAGGATCACATCGTACGGCTTCCCTGTCATGCATCGAAACATACATGCCGCGGTACCAACCGGAAGCACATGGCTCGTCAACACCACATCATACTCTTTTCGACGAGACCAAAACTCTCTCATCATCTCCCGATATGACGGAAACGATTTCCAAAGCAACGGCTGAATCGATTCCGGGAATGTGGAAACAAGCGCAGAAAGATACCGCGCAACCCCTCCTCGCTTTGGCGGATAATCAGGTGTTGGAAGAAGGAATCGCTCCATACGTTTTTCGTTGCATCAATGCTTTTGCCTGAACCCAGTGGCTTTTTGTAAGCGATCGCGTCCCAATCGACGTTCCAATAAAGATCATCGCCCCAATGGGAATCGTTATCATCCACGGCATCATCTGCTTCAACACAAGAACCACAATCATCATAGTAAAACCAGCACAAATAAATCCGCCAACTGCTCGCATCCACTCGTTCACCGTCACGTGGATGGTAGAACGCAATGCCCATACGCCCATACCGAACATCGCCACAAAACTTATTATCGCCGAAACACTTGCTCCAGGAATGCTCATCCACGGAATAAGCACCATATTTGCAGCAACATTGATGATCATCGTCATGCCCATGATTTTTGTTTTCGTCATTTGACGACCTGTTGCATTGAGCAATGCACCGATCGGGAAATCACAAAAAATTGGGAGCAATACAAAAATGAGAAGCATTAAGGAAAGAATCGAAGCGCCATAGTCGTTTCCATACACCGTCTGCACAATTTCTGGCGCAAGGGCAGCAATACCGAACACGATGGGCGAAGCTAAGAGTGCAAGATACCATTGTGCATGAAGGAAAACGCTCTTGAGCTCATCGGGATTTTTCGCAAGAAGAGACATCCGCGGATACAGCGCACCAATAAAGGCGAGTGGCAAGAATTGAAACGCGTATGTCAGCTTATACGCAACGCTATACAAGCCAACCGCAGCATCACCGATTACTGTCTTCAATGTAAACGAATCAACGTACGAGTAAATCTTCACAAAGACCGCAGCAAGGAAAAACGGGAATGCTGCAGCGAGCACTGGTCGAGCATTTTGCATGCTCGGAACCAACGATCGTACGCCAAGGCGACGAACAACCTGCACGCCCGAGAAAATCGCGTTCCAAATACTTCCAGTCACAAGTGCGAGAATCAGAAGCGCGATCGATTTCATCGGCGAGAAGATGACGATGATCCCGACAATGCTCGAGAGCGATTGACCGACAAAGATACCGAACGATTCATATCGCAATTCCTCCATCCCACGCAGCACACCATAGAATGTTAACGACAACGAATCCGCAATCATGATGGGAATCGCGAGCCAGATAAGAACGATATTCGATGAATCGAATCCGAGCACCGCTGGAAACGCCGCAGCAATGCCGATTGCGAGCAGGATCGCGATCCACTTCACACCAAGGGTTTTCTGCAAAATCGATCGTGCTTCAGATCGATTCGCGGCCACGTCACGAATAAGCACCGATGTCACGCCAAGATCAGCGAACACCGCAACAGATGTAATGACAGCAAGGGTAAGAAAGTACACACCCGTATCTTCCACACCAAGAAATCGCGCCAAAATGGCAAAATATACAAACGCCACCACCTTCTGGAGAATGCTCGCGCCCGTCAAAAAAACAGTATTTTTCACAAGTGTCGACATGGCACTATATTACGCTCTTTTTTCTACAGATACAACGTCTTTCCAACCCAAAAGTATTGATTTCTTGGCTAATATATGCTATTATTTCCGGTTCACTTTCTTCACCGTCGTATGACCAATCTCCAACCAAGCCTCGATTATCGTATTGCCGCCGGTATAACCAAAATCCTCGTCGCACTGCTTTTAGCATTGAACATTGCCTCAGTAATCCCTGCCCGATAAGTGCCTGCCTGAATCTGCCCTCATCGAATCACGATCCCGAATAAAGGATCGTGATTTTTTATGTAGGACTTTCTCATTTTAGGCTAGTTTCGATGAAGATCGAGGAAAATTCGTGAGACGTACTTCATGGTACGTTGAACGATTTTCTGATGATCTGAGTCGAAAATAGACAAAATGAGAACGTCCTATTATTGACGAATCAACCCCGGATGATCCGGCATCAATTCAGCGATCATGCCTGACGCTTGGCGATACCATTCAGCAACGGCATCGACGTGGGACATGCCAGAAGATTCAAGCGACCGAAGAAGGGCAAATTTTCTCTCGAAAAGCTCGTGATGTTTTGCGAGGCGATCGGGGGATTCAAGAGCCCAAAGTGATCCTTGAATCTCAACCTGCTCTTTGCGATCGATAATCGCTTCATCCAGATAGCGATTCACTGAAACATCAAAATCAATCGGCTCAACAGTAATTGAACCCGAACCATCAAAAACAGCGGCAGAAACACGTTGAATCCGTTGATCCCGCGTTGCTTCACAAAAGATTGTAACCGATTCTCCGTCGTCTTCTCTATCGATGATCTCCTTAGCGAACATAAGATTCTCTAGCGTTGAAAGCGATCGATCTTCAAGCGTAATCAACCAATCCTTACATCGATTCCCCATCACGGAGCGATCGACGAGCTTCTGCATATACTCACCGATGACTGCTGCCTCGGTTCCCTCATACGGCGGTGCGCAATTCGTTGGGCCGCCACAAGGGATGATCAACGCCTTTTCACCTTTAGCAGAGGCATAGATGCGATTAAACGCGACGTGAAGGTACGTAAGATAGTTCTGATCCCGCTCAATGAATTCTGGAATGCCGTAGCCGGGAATGATGAAAACCTTCATACTTTTTTGATTTCGATCGCACGCTGACGAATATGTTTTCCAATTATTCCCCAATGAATATACTCATCCCACTCTTCGAGATCGATCAGTGTAATCTTCGTAATAGAGCCAGCGGGATCGCTTACAAAATCACCTAAAGGCTCAACGATGCAACACGAACGCAATTGGATTATCGATGAACCATCTTCGGAAAAGATTTCTTGATAACCGATTGGAACGCGCATAACGATCGTCATATTCGATTCCTCTCGAACTTCACGAACCAATGCATCATTTATCAATTCCCCAGACTCTACGGTTCCGCCAGGAAGGCTCCACGCCTTTCTTCGTTCATCCCAACATATCACGATTTTTTCTCCTACAAAACAAACGCCATAATGCTGACGGATCTTTTCGTACGGCAATCCATCGAATGTATCGCAGTCGTGATACACGACGTGATATGGGACGTCACTCCACACGACATCTTCCTCCATCTTCATAGTCTTTTTGATTTACAGAACACTACAATCGCCCAAACGATGATCGCGAGCTCAGCAAGAAACGACCAATGTGTGATGAAGCTGAACACCCAAAAGGCGTGAGTCGCGGGAACGGTTACCAAAGAAATACTCTGCGAGCTCCAAGGATACAACCAGGAGATTCCTCCAGCGAATGTATCGAGAATGAGGTGAAGAAAAATGTTCGAGAAGAAGATGAGAGCGATCGTAGAAACGATGCGGCTTTTGTAATACAGATTTCCGATCGTGACCGTCACCCATAGCGTGATCCAAAAAATTGGAAGGTGCGTCCAATATTCGTGATGGGGCGTCTGGCGGTGATCAATAAAATAAAAATAGAACAAATCAATGTCCGGCAACACACTCGCCACCAAACCAATCCAAAAATACTTCGTTTGGCGGATTCGATCTTGAATTCCCTTCGTCAAAAGATATCCGGCGGGCAAGTGCGCAAGAAACATACTCAGAAGAGTGTACACGAAATCTGAAGAAACCGACCATCCGATCCACCCCTACTGTAAGTGTCGTAAAACTTATACAGTATGCCATCATCCCCTCACGATCATGTATACTTTTCCTATATGAAGAGAAGAACACTTGGAATACTGTGTTTGGTAGTTCCTATTTCACTTATTGTTTGCACACTCTCACTATACGCAATCCTCAGCTTCATTCTTGCAAGCGTCATGGGTTCATCGGGTGAGGCTTCTTCCGCCACAGTTCTTTTTGGAGGAATTGTGAAAGCTATTCTTAGCGCACTCGGATTGATAGCAGTTTTCGGTATTCCGCTCGGCATTCCTATAGGAATATATCTTCTGTGCACACCAGAAAAATTAAAGGGAACTAAATAGAATTAGGACTTTCTCATTTTAGACCAGTTTCGATGAAGATCGAGGAAATCGTCTGAGACGTACTTCATGGTACGTTGAAGACGTTTCCGATGATCTGAGTCGAAAATGGGCAAAATGAGGAAGTCCTAAAGTACAAAAAATACCTCACCAATATGATGAGGTATTTTCTTCTGCTTAACGCTTGCGCCACTGTGGTGAACGGCGGGCACCGCGCTTTCCGAACTTCTTACGTTCCTTTTTGCGAGGATCGCGGGTCATGAGACCAGCTGCTTTGAGCGCTGTTTTCAATTCCACTTCGGAAAGAACGAGCGCACGAGCAATACCGAGACGGGCGGCATCGGCCTGACCGATCGATCCCCCGCCGCTTGTTTTGATTGTAACGTCGAATTTTTCAGTTGCACCAACTTCTTTCAATGGGCGCATGACCATCCGTTGCAATTCTGCCGTTGGGAAGAAAACCTCAAATGGCTTTTCGTTCACCGTCATTTTTCCAGAACCCGATGGGTAGAGGCGTACCTGAGCGGTTGCCGTCTTTCTGCGACCGAGAGCCTGAATATATTTCGTGGTTGCCATAATTACTTGGAAATGGTGAGGCGGAGCATGCGTGCCGTGCGATGCTTATTCTTTGGAAGCATGCGACTTACTGCAGCTTTGAGAACTTCGCGAGGGTCTTTCTCCCACATTTGGCGCATGGTCTTCGTCTTCAATCCACCTGGGTATCCAGAGTGATGATGATATTCCTTCTCCTCGTACTTCTTTCCTGTGACGAGAATCTTTTCACAGTTCGTCACAATCACGTCGTCTCCAGCATCGATGTTCGATTGGAAATTTGCATTCGTCTTGCCCATGAGGTGCATGGCAATATCGGTTGCAAGACGCCCAAGAATTTTTCCGGAAGCATCGACCGAGTAGGTTTTTCGAGTAATGATTGCCATATTAGACGAATTCAATAACAGCGACTTCTGCGGCATCACCCTGACGAATACCCATCTTTGTCAGACGAGTGTATCCACCATTGCGATCCTTAAACCGTGGCGCAAGAACTTCGATAAGCTTTTTCACCGGCTGCTCTGTTGAGAAGTAGGCTAAAAGCTGACGACGAGATGCAAGAGTATTGGTTTTTGCTACCGTAATCATCTTTTCGACGACTGGACGAAAAACCTTTGCCTTGCCAGCGGTGACTTCAATACGCTCATATGTAACCATCGCCGTAACGAGGTCACGAATGAGAGCTTTGCGAGCCGAGGACTTTCGCCCTAATGTTTTTGTAGTATTTCTGTGGCGCATACAATTATTCTTGTGGTGCGTCTTCCGCAGCACGAGTAATTTGTTCCGTAAGACTTGCGTGGCTCAACTGACCTTGAATCCACGTAAAATGGTTCAATAAAATTTTCGTTGTCTGTTCAACCGCTTCCTGAGGAGTAACGGTTCCGTCGGTGGTGATATTCATGATGAGCTTATCGTAGTTGGTGATTTCTCCAACGCGAGTATTCTCCACACGGAATCCTACGTTCCGCACTGGGCTAAACATTGCATCAACAGCGATGACGCCAATTTCCGTTGGCGCGCTGTCACGTTCTTCCGTGGGAACGTACCCACGACCACGAGAAACAGTGATTTCCATATCGAACGGTGTCTTTGCATCTGTAATGGTTGCAATTTCAAGTTCTGGATTTGCGATATCGACATCGGCATTCTTTTCAATTGCCGCAGCAGTCACAACACCAACTTTATTTGTTACAAGTTTGAGAACAACTGGTTCTTCGCTGTGCACACGCATGCGAAGCTTCTTGATATTGAGCATGATGTCGAGCACATCTTCTTTCACCCCAGGAACCGTAGAAAACTCGTGTTGAACGCCTTTGATTTTCATTGCCGTAACAGCCGCACCAGGAAGTGATGACAAAAGAACACGACGGAGCGAATTCCCAACCGTTGTTCCGTATCCGTGATGGAGCGGTTCAATGGTTAAAATTGATTCGTTTGCAACAACGCCGGGGGCGAAGTGCATCTTTGACGGAAGAAAAATGGTCTCCATAGGGAAGGTTATGAGACGAATGCGATTACCGCATTGAGTAAAACTCGATAATGAGCTTTGGATCGTATGCTTCCTTCAAATCATCCCCCATTGGAAGACTCACCACTTTACCAACCAAATCGTCACGATGTAACCAACCAGCAACACGATGCGTCTTCAAACGCTCTTCAAGATCTGTAAACACTTTCTTCTCTTTCTTGCTTGCCTTAATTTCAATCACGTCATTCACCTGCACAGTATACGATGGAATGTTTAATTTCTTTCCATTCACAAAGAACATGCAGTGGCTTACCATTTGACGCGCCTGAGGACGAGTCTTTGCAAAGCCAAGGCGATATACCGTGTTATCCAATCGCTGCTCAAGCAAACGACCAAGATTTTCCCCGGTGTTCCCTTCCATGCGTGTTGCCTTGACGAAATAATTACGGAACTGTCGCTCCATAATACCGTACAATCGCTTTGCCTTCTGCTTTTCGCGCAATTGAGTGCCGAAAACAGAAACTTTCGCTGGACGACCGCCCGCTTTTCCGTGAACGCCAGGAGCGTACGGACGCTTTTGCATGACCTTAAGCACGCTCGTAGATGCCGACAATGCGACACCCTCACGACGGCTCATCTTTCCCATTGGAATAAGAGTCTTTCCCATAGATTACATGCGACGAGCACGACGTGGACGGCAGCCATTGTGTGGCACCGGTGTCGTGTCTTTAATGGAGAGAACGTTGAATCCCACTGTGTTGAGTGCGCGTACTGCAGCATCTCGGCCGTTACCGATACCCGTCACAAATACATGCACATCCTTCAAGCCAAACTGTTCCACTTTCTCAAACACCTTCTTCACAATAACGCTTGCTGCGAAAGGCGTTGCCTTCTTTGGACCTTTAAAGCCACAATTTCCAGCACTGGACCACGCAACAATGTTTCCGTTCGGATCAGTCAACGATACAATGGTGTTGTTGAAACTTGCATGAACGTACGCGCGGCCTTGAGGAATCTGACGCACCGCCTTTTTCTTCCCTTTTACCGCTCCACGTGCCGGCTTTCCAGCTACCGTCTTTGCGTCGCCGTCAGTTACAGCAGCAGGAGTAATGATTTCTTCTTCAGTCATAGCTTAGGTCTTAGCAAGAGTACGACGACCACTTCCAGCAGTCTTACGAACATTCCCACGAACAGTACGGGAATTAGACTTTGTTCGCTGACCACGAACCGGCAAGCCACGCGTGTGACGGGTTCCGCGGTATGACGCGATGTCTTTTAATCGCTTAATGTTCGAAAGAACATCTCGACGAAGCTCGCCTTCAACGCGATATTCCTTTTCCACAATCACACGAACTGCATTTTCTTGATCCAATGTGAGGTCCTTCACTCGAAGGTTACCATCAACACCGGAGCGAGTGAGAACATCTGCGGATCGCTTTTCGCCGATACCGTAAATATACTGCAATGCAACGTATAATTTCTTCTGCGTTGGTAATGTAACACCAGCAATACGTGCCATAGATTTAGCCTTGACGTTGCTTATGCTTAGGAGTCTTACAAATCACCCGTACCCGACCCTCACGACGGATCGTCTGGCAATCACGACACATTTTCTTCACGGAAGCGCGAACCTTCATAAGGAGGTACTAATTACGTTACGCAGTGATAAAAGACAAAATCATCTGAAACAACTTCAAGATGATTGTGAATGAGGCTCGAGATTCCGTCTCAGATGAGTTAAACGGTTCCAGTTTAGGCGAGTTTCGATGCGCATCGAGCAAAGCTTCCGAGACGTACTTCACGGTACGTTGAGGAAGTTTGCGATGATGCAAGTCGAAAATCAACAAACTGGGGCCGTTTAAAATCTGAACGTGATTCGTGCTTTCGTGAGATCATACGGACTGATCTCAACTTTGACGTCGTCACCAGGAAGGACTCGAATGCGATTTTTTCGCAACTTCCCTGCCAAGTGACCAACAACTTCGCGGTCATTTTCGAGCTTTACCCGGAAGCTTCCACCAGGAAGGCTTTCCAGAATCTCACCGCGCATTTCAATAAAATCTTTTTCTGCCATAACTAGCGAGAGTATACCACATTCGCTTTGCAGCGAGCGCGGTACTACCGCGAAAGTAAAGCACGAAAAGTATAAGATACCCCCACCGAAGTGTCAATCATTTACCCCCATATTCACTCTTTCTTCCCAAAATTGCCTTTATTCTACGTACTCCCGCAGAAACTGCCTCTTCCTTCACAAGAGTAATTCCACCAAGTTCTCCCGTGTGCTCTACATGAGGTCCCCCGCAAATTTCTTTACTAAAATCCCCAACAGAATACACCTTAATCTTGTCACCGATCGTCGCGTACTTGTCGCCGAAGAGCCCAATAGCGCCACGATCCTTCGCCTCATCCACCGTGAGCATCTCAAATTTCACCGGAAGATCCTTCGTGATCTGTTCATTGATGATCTTTTCAACCTCAGTAACCTGTTCAGGAGTCATCTTTTCACCGTGGCTAAAGTCAAACCGCAGTCGTTCCGCCGTGATATTACTGCCTTTTTGGGCGACATGATTACCGAGCACCGTCCGCAACGCCTGATGCAAAAGATGCGTCGCTGTATGCAATTTCGTGGTTTCCACGGAATGATCGGCTAATCCCCCGGCGAACTTCTGCTCCGATCCGGCACGAGACAAATCTTGGTGTTTCTTAAAATCAACCGCGAATTGATCGGCGTCGACGTTGAGACTATACGATCGCTGCAACTCTTCCGTTGTCAGTTCCAACGGAAAACCAAAGCTTTGATACAGGTTAAACGCATCCGTCCCCGTCACCCCGTTCCCGCGATCCACAATCTTCTTCAGCTCACGAAGCCCCTGCTCAATAGTCTTCGCAAACTTTGTTTCCTCGGTTTCGATGGCACCCAGGATCGCTTCTCGCTTTTCATCGAGATTCGGATACGCCTCCTTATACATCTCGATGTAGGCCTCAGAAACCGATCGCACGATGGCATTCGCGACTCCGAGCTTCCGGGCAAAACGCACAGCTCTTCGAAGCAAACGGCGAACGAAATACCCCTGATCCTTATTCCCCGGCAACACCCCGTCACCAATAAGGAATGTTGCAGCACGAATATGATCAAGAATCACCCGGAATGCGTAGGTATCCTCGTCATTCGACCCATAAGTCTTATTTGTCGAATGTTCGAGTGCTGCTCGTGCTGATGAAAACGCATCAATCAAAAACACATCCGGATTCCCATTCACCGCAGCCGCAATACGCTCTAATCCCCCACCGAAATCAACATTTCTCTGTGGCAATGCCTTAAATCCTTCTGCCGTTTTCACGTACTGCATGAACACGTTGTTGCCGATCTCCATGAATCGGCCGCAATCACAGTTCACATGACACACAGGATCGGCGAGTGGAGACTGTTCATGAAGACCAAGTTCTACGCCAAAATCCCAAAACATTTCTGTATCTGGACCACCGGGTTCACCAATTGGCATGTTCGCTGGAACTCCAGCACGGCTCCACCAGTTTTTCTTTTCAGGGTACGTAAAAATACGACCACCCTGTAATCCGTTCGTATCCGCATCTTCGATAACAGACGTATCGATTCCAGAATCCGCGAAACATTTCGTCCAAAGCGCAATCGCCTCGTCATCACGACCCACTCCGATGTCGGAGTTTCCGCGAAACACCGTCACGTACAAATTCTTCGGCTCGAGTTTCAATTCGCCGATCAAAAACTCATACATCCACGGAATCTGTTCGTTCTTGAAGTAGTCGCCCAGACTCCAGTTGCCGAGCATTTCAAAGAATGTGGTGTGGCGGTTGTCGCCGACTTCTTCGATGTCTCCAGAACGGAAGCACTTCTGACTATCGGCAATACGGGTTCCCGCGGCGTGTTTCTCGCCAAGAAGATACTGAATCATCGGCTGCATCCCCGATCCCGTAAAAAGGGTTGTTGGATCATTTTCCGGCAATAATGACGACGACGGGATAACGGCATGCCCGTGTTTTTTAAAGAAATCAAGGTATTTTTGACGAATGTCGTTGGTGGTAAGCATAGAAAGATGAAGGAATTGTAGCCGAAGCATTGATGGGATGGAAGGGAATCGGAGGAAAAGTGTGTGAAAGTGAAGGGAGTCTTTGGAGGGGGTTGGGAAGAAGTGAGTCTTGGAATGGGCTGTGAACGGGGAGTCGGAGGGGGTGGGGCTTGCGTTTTCAAAAGGGGCATCCTACTAATGCAACTGAGTTGCATGTAGGGGATGGGATAGCGATTGGGATTCGATGAGGATCGATTGTGTTTATCGAGAATGATCGAGATTCTGATGGAGACGGTCGATGTGATGTTTCATAGGTTTTTTTGCGTACCATCGATCGTGTTGATCGATTTTCACCATCGGAATCTGACCATATGCTTTGAAAAAAGAGTGCTCTCGCTAACGCGAATGATTCGCGATAAGGAAACGGTCATCGATATTCGGTGCCCCGATGAGGTACGGCGACAAGGCGTAGAATCGACGATTCATGATCGTGAGCATTACAGTCGTCTTTCGCTGATTTCACTGTTACGCCGTGTTCAGATGGAAAGTTTTTCAACCCTCAAAAGCGAGGGCGCCTTCACAAAACGCGATACCCAAGCTGCCGAATATACCCGTCGATAGCACCTATCGCATCACGTTCGCTTCCTAATCTCAAACCCATTCCAAAGATTCCCATCACTTCACGATCCCTCACCCTCTCCAACTCCCCCTTCCCACTTCGCTCTTCGAGCTTCGAGGGACAAGTGGCAGGAGGAGGGTTCTCATCCAACTCTCACAACCCACCCCAAAGACTCACATCACTTCCCATTTCACGTTCCCGTCACCACATTCCCAACACCCTCCAAAGACTCACCTCACTTCCCATTCCCAACCCCTTCAAAAGATCACTCTCACGTCCCCTCATCCCACGTCACCCTCCCATCCCCAGCACTATCAATATCCTCCCCCAATACTCGTGGCGACGCATGCGTTATCACATCAATCATCGCTTTTACATTCGCGAATATTTCGCGTGCGGTATACCGAACAATGCCCCGATATGTTCGACGATCTGCCGCAACACCTTGCGCCTCAATCCCGAATGCATTCGCAAGATACAGTGCTCTGGGAAGATGGTACGCCTGCGTGACAATAATCGCCTTCGTCACACCAAAGACGTTCTTTGCCCGAATCATCGAATCGTACGTATCAAACCCAGCGTGGTCGAGAAAAATGTCGTCAGGGTCAACATTCGCTCCAAGCAAATACAGACGCATCGCATTCACTTCATCGTATTCGATTTGCCCATCATCGCCACTCACCAAAATCTTCTCAATGAATCCTGCACGATACAAATCAACTGCCGTCACCAAACGATCCCGTAAAATGTCCGACGGCTCACCATTCGCTCTCACACTTGCCCCAAGCACAATAGCAATTGGCGCATAGCTCACCTGATCTATTGGTACAATCGCCGATCGGAACTGAAAAATAATCACATTCATTCCCAACGCCACACACGCCCAAAAGGCTACAATACACCCCAAAAAGACCAATACTCGTCTTTTCCTCATACCACCGTACTTACTACCTCTACCGGCGCTGAACGCCGAAACATCTTTCGATGAATGCTGCGAGTAAACGCTGTCATATCTTCGTTGCGTAGCACGAGACCGCACGCAATGTATGCCGCAAAACCTAAGCCCCCAGCGAATGCCGTCTGCACAAACACGCTTATCCATGAATTTAACGGAATCAACCCCACCACCGCATATTTCACACCTTGAGTAACGACGCCGCCGATCACTGCGGCAATTGAAATGATGAATGTTGTTCGGAGAATACGTTTTTCATCCAACGCCCCCACTTTGTGCCGCAAACACACCCACAACAGCGCGATCTGAACAATCGCTGAAATACTGAATGCTGCACTCAACCCAATAACACCAAAATGCGGAGCCAACACCGAGCCAAGCCCGATGTTCACCACTGTCGAAATTATCGCCACGACAAACGGCGTTTTTGCATCTTCAAGGGCAAAGAATGCACGCACCAAAATAGTCACCAATGCCTGTGCTGCAAAGCTCATGGTAAATAATGCCAAGGTATCCGCGGTGGTCACCGTGGCAGCCCAATCAAAGTTCTTTCCCCCAAACGCCAAACGTACCAGCTGTGCACGCAGAAGCAAAAACATCACCGTTGCCGGCACAATCCAGAGCAAAACATTTCGAACAGCACTGGAAAACGTCTGCACAAACCCAAGCATATCTTTTGCAGCGACTCGCTCACAAAGCATAGGAAACGATGCCACGGCATACGCCATTGCAATCACGCCAATCGGAAACGAATTGAGGTTATACGCCAGCTTAAACACTGTTGTTGACCCAGCAAGAAGCACGCTTGCCATTGCCGTCATCACCACAAAATTCCCCTGGCTCACCGCAAGCCCCAGTACCCGAGGAATCATTTGAATCGCGGTGGTGCGGAGGTCAGGATCTCGCAGATTAAACACAGGGCGATAGGTATACCCCAAGGCATACACGCCAATCCCCTGAAGAAGCGCGTGCATCATCGCGCCAAGAACACTCCCCCACGCCAAACCAATCGGACCAAGTACTGGAACAAAAATGATGACACCGACGATGATGCCGATATTGTTGACGATGGGGGCAAGAGCATACAAGAAGAACCGACGGGTTCCCTGCAGCACCGAACCAAACACCATCGATGCCGCAAAGAATAGCTCCGCGATATACATCACACGGCTCATCGAAACCGTCATTGCCATCTTCTCTACACCGTATCCTGGCGCAATAATCGGCACCGTCCATGGAGCAGTCAGTATTGCAAGCCCTGCTGCCACCGCAAACACCACACCAAACACATTGAAAATAGTATTCGTAAACCGCCACGCTTTCTCAGCATCATGATGATAATGCTTGGCAAAAATGGGAATAAAGCTTGCAGAAAGGGCGCCAAGAATGAGCAACTGCAGGAGCAAATCGGGAATAAGGAACGCGCTGGTATACGCATCAAGTGTATCCCCTGCTCCAAACGTTCCTGCCAAAATATAATCCCGCAATGCGCCAAAGAGTCGCGACACCATCGATAGCCCACCGATGATGAAGGCAGCACTCGTAATGCTTCCAGCTTTACTCGTGAAAAGCTTCTTGATCATACCGTCGGCGAAGAGCGAAATATGCCCAAACGCAACCGCACACTACCGCAAGCAGTAGCCCGATCACGCATAAAACCAACGGATTCTCTAAGTGAAAAAATGAAACGTCAATCACCTGCGCATCGGAAAGCACACTGCCATCTGCGTTCACAATAGCGAGTGTGACGGTATACGTTCCTGGCCCGGAAAAGGCGTGGGTAATATGCGGCTGCACGCTGGTGGCGCCATCACCAAAATCCCAGCTCAACTGCACACCACTTTTCGGCTGCTCCACTACCGTAAATTCATACGTCCGCCAATCAGTCTGCCACGTGGTAAACCGGGCAAACGGTGATACAACAAGCTTCGAAATCGATGCAAAAGGATTAAACTTTGATGCCTCGACAGCAGCCGATGACGGAGCGGTGGTTTGCGAAGTCACCGTAGCCGGATTCGATGATGCAGAGGCGGTGCTCGGAGTTTGCGATGAAACGG
Organism: Candidatus Uhrbacteria bacterium; assembly: GCA_943358395.1. Lineage (GTDB taxonomy): Bacteria > Patescibacteriota > Patescibacteriia > UBA9934 > UBA9934 > CAIKHN01. Next base: position 59,332 of record CALRGY010000001.1, read on the forward strand.
TTGGTGCTGATGACGCTGGTATCGGCGTTGCCGGCGTTGGGGAAACAGCAGGCGTTGGCACAACAATCCCAGTCACCGTTGCATCTTCCGGCGCAGGGTCGTCGCCATCTATTACGCCATCATTGTCGTCATCCACATCGCACACGTCACCCTTCCCATCACCGTCTGCATCACGCTGATCTGCATTCGCGTCATTCACACACGTATCTTGTTCATCGATGATGCCGTCCCGATCTGCATCAGAAATTGCGGTGTACAAGGGCGTAATCGCCGAATCATTCTCCGCATTCACATCCTGGGGCGTAGAGCCCTGCAGCACCGCGCGAATGTTAAATGTGCCAGTAGGCACTGTAAAATCAACAAAAACATCGTCTGGGTTCCCATTCGCACGCAAGGAAACCGCCTGCGATTGCCCAATAACCATTCCCCCCTGGTAAAACAGCACCGATGCCGTGGTATCAACATCCCCCACATTCCGTATCCTGGCATAAATCCGAATCGTATCGCCGGCATAAAGCGTCGGCACCGAAAAGGAAATATGATTCGCATCGAGCGCAAGATCGGGGGACGAAGCCCGTGCACCAAGCGGAATCGTAAGAACGATCATGGAAACGCCGATGATCCAAGAACGAAATCGATGAGATTGAAGCATAGTAAAGAAATGAAAATCGTCTAGAAACAGATTATTTTCGACCAGTTTCGGTGCGCATCGAGGAAATGTCGTGAGACGTACTTCATGGTACGTTGAACGACTTTCCGATGATGCAAGCCGAAAATGGGCAAAATAATCCGTTTCTAGTGTTGAATATCCCTGATTCGAACATGCGCACCGGAATGCAGCCACATCTCACGAGCAAGATCCTGATGAATATGCAAACGAGCACGATACGTTGGATGCACCCGAACAATCACCCCCTCGATGACGCACGTGGCATCCCCAACCACGTCCACCCGCACCACCGCACCATGTGCAAGCCGCAACGCCGTTGCTTCACTATCGGAAAGATGCAAATGCGGTTTTGGAACAATCACCGATGCCTGAGCATCAACAGTGCCATGCGCAGTACGCAAACGGCAGGGCTTCGCTGCAGCCAAGTCGCCAGACTTTGCCAGCGGCGCATCAATCCCCAGGAGTCGCGCTTCCGTAGGCGTAAGCTCTACCTGCGTTGCTTTCCGGTGCGGCCCCAGCACCCGCAACGTCACACACTCTCCATTCGCCCCAATCACATCCACCATTTCCGCATACGCAAACTGCCCAGCCTGCGAAAGCTCGTACCGCACCGTCCCCGCATTCCCCTCACCAAAAAGCACCTCATGATGCGCCGCCGAAACATGCACATGCGACGGAATAACTTCTACAGGAATAGGACGAGACATACCGGAAAAGTATATCACGGCATGGACTACTTCTTCTCCTCATACCCAAACCCATATTTAAACTTGTCTCCACGGATAGGGCCGAGGAAGATGAGATGAAGTTCGGCGAGAATGTATTTGATGCCCATGGAAAAGCGGCCGTCGCGCTCTTGACGACGAGTGGTGACGAAAATTTTCACCGAATCAAGGAATCCAAAGGTGCTGATCTTTGCCGCTCTGCCGGCATATTCATGGTCTTCACAAAACATAATGGATTCATCGAAACCGCCAATCTTCTCATGCACCGATCGCTGAACAAAAATGCAAAAGCCCGGGGCATGGGGGTGAAACGCGCCAAGCAGCCGGGCATACCTATTATAAAATTTGTGCACAAACACATCGTACGTATTGCCATCAATCACCCCCAAATTACAGGAAGCAATGCCAAATCCTCGTTTATGAAACTCTGCCAACGCCTTCTCCAAAAATTGATCGTCTTGAATAACCACGTCAGCGTCGAAGAAAAAAATCACCTCCCCCGTCGCAACCTTCGCCCCTCTGTTCCGTCCGGTACTCGGTAAACCCCCATCGACCACTCGAGCACCGTGCTGTTCTGCGATCACCCGTGTGTCATCCGTCGAATGCGCATCTGCCACAATAATCTCTTGTGGCTGAAGCGTTTGACGACGTATTGCCTCAAGCACGCCAGGCAAATAGCGCTGTTCGTTTTTGGTGGGGATGACAATGGAAAGTGTAGGCATAGCAACGTTGTGCATACTGTGCGTCTGGCGTGATTCGAACACACGACCTCTTCCTTCGGAGGGAAGCGCTCTATCCAGCTGAGCTACAAACGCACGGTCGGCACAACGTCACAGGTAGGACTTCCTCATTTTGTCTATTTTCGACTCAGATCATCGGAAAATTGTTCAACGTACCAGGTAGTACGTCTCACGAATTTTCCTCGATCTTCATCGAAACTAGCCTAAAATGAGAAAGTCCTATTCTTTTCTACTACAGAGATACATCGCCACACCGCTTGCGACGGAAACATTCAACGACCGCTTCTTATCCATCGGAATCTCCACAATCCCATCAAGCATAGCACGGGTTGCTGCATCGATTCCCTCAACTTCGCTCCCCAGAACCAATGCAAGCTTTTTCACCCCACATTCTGTAATTGGCACTGCGCCCTCTCCGGTTTCCAAGCCCCACACAGCATACCCCTCTGCCCGCACCTCGTCGATCACCTCCCGAATCTCCTCCGCCTCCCACGGCACCAAATCCTCTGCTCCTAAAGAAACCTTCGCAATCTCCTTTCGTGGCGGCACCCCCGTAATTCCCGTCAAATACACCTTTTCCACCCCAAACGCCGCCGCATTCCGCAAAATAGACCCCACATTGTGCAAACTTCGAATATTGTGCGCGATGATGATCATAATCTACGTAATATGCTCATCAAATTCCTCCTGCGTGCATACACCCCCCTTCACCAACCAATCGCGAAATCCCTTCACGATATATTTATTCACCTCTCGGTGACTCAAAGGCAATGGAAACGCCGATCCGGTCGATGCTTGTACTTTGATGTTATGCCGACCTCCCGGGTCAAGAGTGATTCCAGGCTTCCTCGAAAGCCACTGAAGAAACTGGGAAAGCTTTTTCGATGAAATATTTGCGTATTCCCCCATATTTACGCTGCCGTCACCATTTCAGACGGGAATGACAATAATCCAAAATTCGACTGCAATACGTCGGAATTCTCCAATTTTTCTCGTTCGATTCGGGAGGGAGCGAAAAGCCCATTCGCAAGAATCACCGTGGAATATTCTATTGGAACGTTCAGGACAACCAACAATCCTTCGTTGATCATCCGAATAAAATCCTCTGCATTTTTGCCTTGAGTCGGAAATGTTAACGCACCAGCCTCGACGTTTCCAACAATATATCCGTCATCTCGCCACCAAGAAACCTGAATATTCGAAGGAAGCTTTTGATAATACGCCACCAAAACCTCTGGAATAATTTCCGGAGGCACTACCTTCGATCGAACATGTTTGAACCACGTTTGTATGCGTAAAACGGTTAAAAACATAAAATTCAGCAATATATCTTATGTGAACCATATCAAAAAAACCGCTTTTCGGCTATCCTCACTGCCATCTATGAACACCCTTTGCCCAAAGCCTGATGTGTGCGGTTCGTGTGGTTGGAGCCATATTCCGTACGAAAAGCAGTTGCAGCAAAAGCTTTCAGACATTAATGGTTCATTTGCCATCAAAAAGCTTAAGCTCCACGTTGACGACATCTTCGCTTCCCCAAAAACGTCGCATTATCGCAATCGAATGGACTTTGTTATTAACTTCAAGGGCGAAATGGGGCTACGAGAAAAGGGAAAGTGGTGGAAGGTCATCGACGATCATACGTGCTTTTTGGGCGACGAAAAGATCGAAGCATTGTTCCCCATTGTTCGCGAATGGGTGCAGTCGTCTGGACTTTCATTCTTCGATCGGAAGTCCAACATCGGTACCCTTCGCTACGCAGTGATTCGTTCAACAAGCATTGGCGAAACCATGATTATCATCGTCACCAGCGCGCCAAATGGTGAATCGCAAACTGGCGAGGGGAATGTTTCAATGATCGTAGAAACAAATGATGATACGGTGAAAATCGAGGCTGCACTCGCCGATCTTGCATCCAAGGCCAATACAACAACCCTTGTTTGGTCGATTAATCACACCATTTCCGACGTCTCCTTTGGTGATGATCTTCGCGTGATCAGTGGCGCAGGCGCGATCAACGAAATCATCGACGGAAAGAAATTCCGTATTTCGCCCAACGCGTTCTTCCAAACAAATTCGTACGCTGCGCCGATGCTCCTCTCAACGGTACGCGAATTTGCTGGCGATCTTACGGGAAAAACGCTTCTCGATTTGTACTGCGGCACCGGATTCTTTGCCGTGGCTCTTGCCGATGATGCCGCAAAAACCATCGGTGTCGAGCTCGTTCCTGATGCGATTCGCGACGCACGAGTCAATGCGGAGCTGAATGGAGGAGAGGTCACGTTCCATGACGCAAAGACGGAAAACTTCGACTGGATGGCGCTTGGTGCCGATGTCGTCATTCTCGATCCCCCACGTTCCGGCATGCACGATAAAGCCCTTGCCGACGTCATTGCCGCAAAGCCCGCCCGTATTGTCTACATCTCCTGCAACTACAAAAACTTCGCCCGCGAAATGGTAGAGCTTTCAAAATACTACACCGTCGAAGCCATCCGCGCCGTCGACATGTTCCCCCACACGCCACACGTGGAATTAGTAACGGCGTTGGTGTTGAAAAAGTGACCTCTCCCCCATTTATGGGGGAGTCGGAGGGGGAGAGGGAAAGTGAAGTGAGTCTTTGGAGGGGTTAAGTGGTGACAGGAATCGGAGCAGCCAGATCCTGAGGCTCCGCCGAAGGACCCCGAACGAACCTACTCGTAAACAATTCGGGGCGTGAGGGATGGGAGTCTTGGAAGGGGTTGTGAGTCCGGACGTGAACCTGGACGTGAACTCTCCTCCATTTATGGGGGAGTTAGGAGGGGGCTGAATCGGAGGGGGTCTCATTTTGAAATGACACCCCCCCATTTTCGACCTTTTTCAACAGGACACTCTGCCGCGACGTGATCGTGAAATCGGCGAAAAGTGTCTTAAATGGGGACGCACGGAAATCATCAACGGCATACGTCATCACTTACCCTGGATCGTTATCATCGGTATCGACCAACGGTTTCTTCTTGCGAATGATTCGCATTAGCAAGAAGCCTCTTTGGAAAACCACATAGTCAAATTCCGACCTCAAAAACTGATCACCTCAATCGGCTATACACAAAAGAATCAATAAAACATCACGTCGACTGTCTTCATCGGAATCCTCCTCACATACGATGATAATAGTCCCTTCTCATCGAATCCCGATCATCATCCCGTCCTCTACATGCAACTCAGTTGCATTAGCAGGACCCCCCTTTTTAAATCGCAACCCCCTCTGGTTCAGATCCCTCCGATTCACAACCCTTTCAAAGACTCACCTCCCGAATCGTTTACCCGTCAGCTCATTTGAGGTCCTTCCCACTGCGCTAAAGCTTCGTGGGGACAGGTCGGCGTAGCCTCAGGATCTGGGACGCTCCGATTCCTGTTCTCCCTCCAACCCCATTCAAAGATCACCCTCCTCTCACCGCCTACCCCCAACCCCTTCAAAGACTCCCCTCACTTTCGATTCTTCCGAGCCAGCGTCACGTGAAGCGTTGCGGCATTAAGCATGGTATTGAAACGTTCGTAATAAGGGGCATGATCTTTAGGATCAATGCCTTCTATTGTTTTCTGAAACGCTGCCCGCATAAAGTCATTTGCTCGACGAAAATCATGACCAGTGCGCTGGGCACTGGAAACAACCTGCTCAAATCGACGAAAAAATATTTCCTCCACAAGAAAATCCTCCGCAGCCTGCATCATCGTCGGCGACTCTTTTGGAGTCAAAGCCTCAGAAAAAAATTCCTGCGAAGACGGAACACGCGAATCCTCCAATCGCCAAGGCTTTCCCATATTTAATCGTCTTCACCAAACTCCCTCACAATCGCCCGCGCCAACATTGCTTTAAATTGCTCACGCAATGGTTCTCGAGATTTCACACTCATACCTTGAATGACCTGTTCAAACTTCCTCTGCACCTCAACGACTACTCCTATTCTGGCACCATAATTATTGCCCATGGCACGCATAAATATCTGAGCAAAAGCCTCTGGCTCAAGAAACGCTTCGACGTATTCCCGACAACACGTTTGCGCCAAATCTTCAAAACGGATCGAAAATGCTACCCGATCCCGGTACGGCACCCCCTCCAAATACGTCTCAAATTCGCCCCGTAACTTGTTCCTGGCATCAAGAGTGATGCCCTTACAGTCTTTCATCGCATCAGCAAACCGGGCAGAAAAGAAGGTGACATTCAAAAAGTTGCGCATTTGCTGTTCTTTTGGCGAAAGCGCATCGATCCCCATCCGCTCGCGGGGTGGCGGAGGTTTCACCGCTTTCCTTGTACGAGAAACCGCCGGAGTCGTATTCTGAAGAGCATCATAAACACGTCGTTTCTTTTCATCACCGAGAACCTCATAAGCATCGGCAAACGCTCGAAATCGAGCCTCCGCCTCAGGATCATTCGGATGTCGATCGGGATGCGTTTCCATGACCGCCTTTCTCCATGCACTTTTGATCGCTCGATCATCTGCGTCTTTTAATACGCCAAGCACAGCATAGTGATCAATCGGTGTATGCAATTCTACCGATGGCGCATTTCTTCCTCCTTCAAAACCTCTTCCCGATCGAGTCATATATTGCGACGTATTCATTGACCAAAACGCACTTTTCCGCTAACATAAGCCCATTATCTTTTGTTTCATCGTTCATTGCGATGAAGATCACCTATGCTCAAGTCTGGAATGGTTGCGATTGTGGGACGTTCCAATGTGGGAAAATCCACGTTAATCAATACGCTCGTTGGTACAAAGGTTGCGATTACCACACCAAAGCCACAAACAACTCGTAGACCTATACAGGGTATCATTACGCGCCAAGAGGGGCAGGTGGTGTTTGTGGATACTCCTGGCATCATGCAAAAGGCGCGCGACACATTGACGAATAAGCTCAATGCGTACGCCAAGGATTCGCTTCGTGACGTGAATGCTGTCATGTACGTCGTCGATCCTACACGTCCCATCGGCGATGAAGAAAAGCAAGCGTTCCGACTCGTCGAAAAAATCACTACCCCAAAATTGCTCGTCATCAACAAAATCGACGACAAGGCGTCAAAAAACTTCATCGACTACTACCGCGATCTCGCAACGAAATTCGATGCATATGTGGAGGTATCGGCAATGACATCGAAAAATACCGATCTCATCGAGAAGTGGATTTGGGAACAGATGCCAGAAGGCGAATTTTTGTACCCTGAATTCCAACTGACCAGTATGGGCAACGAGGAATGGCTTGCGGAATTGATCCGTGAAAAACTCTTTCTCCGATTACGAGAAGAGGTTCCCTACTCAACCCACGTTGAAGTGAATAGCATCGATATTCAAGACAACGGCACCGTGTTCGTGGACGCAACCATTTATACGCATTCCGAACGGTACAAGCCGATGATCATCGGTGCGGGCGGGCGGGGCATTAAAGAGATTGGTCAGTCGACGCGTCGGGAGCTGGAGACGGTGACGGGGAAGAAGTACTTTCTTCAGTTGCAGGTTGCGGTTGACTCTCGGTGGGTGGAGCGGATGGAGTAGGTTCAGCAGAATCCGACTGAATAATATCGTAAATCGCCTGAACCTTTTCCATAGTCTTCTGGGCGCTTTCAATGGCTGCGGATATTTCCGCAGCTTTTGTTTTTACCGAATCCGTCACCGCATGAATCGAAGCAACAGCATCATCCGTGCAGCCAGCACCGAGGAGAGTGAATAGAGTAATGATGAAAATGTATTTCATAGTATTGCATCCCAGACCCTGAGCGCAGCGAAGGGTCTCGCATGGGACTACGGTATGCTCATTTGGGATCCTTCCTATCGTCAGGATCTGGGCTTCATGTTCTCGATTCTCCAATCCCCGCCACTTTCTCCCCCTTTGCCCAGGCCGTCACCGTTACCTCATCGCTGGAGCCACAGATAAAAGCTTTTGTTTCCGTGTTATAAAAAAATGGCACACCACCGCACAAACCATCATCAATAGCTTCAAGACGCTTGGCATTCTCCGCATTATTCCAAACCTCCAGCTTTTCAATGGTGATTCCGAGGTCGGATTCGATCTTCTCGATCATCGGCTTCATTTCAACGCAGTGCGGACACGTGTCACCGTAGAATTCAAGGAGAGACATAATAATTACATTAAAGGTTTTTTCATTTTGTCTCTTTTCGGCTTGCTGCGTCGCAAATTCGTTCAACGTACCGTTAAGTACGTCTCACGAACTTTGCTCCTTGCGCACCGAAAATAGCCTAAAATGAGAAAACCTCACTTCTCATGTCACATCACCGAATAAGAATACCTCATTTCGTCGCCGTTCCACGATCCCTTCGTCCACAAGCTTCGCAATCAGTGTTGTAAAACGCTGTTCATCGATGTCGTTCATCGGCGATCGTGCGCGTAATGCCTTCAGTGTCATCGATCCTTCACGTAATGCGTCAACGATGCGTCCGCGGAAGTAGCGATCGGTGCGTTCAAAGGGAATCGGAACCCCCTCCTTACTCCCCCTTTGCAGGGGGAGGGTACGCAACTGTTTCGGTTCCCTTCCTCCATGAAGTGGGGCTAATGGGCATAGTCCCCAGATATGACCTCGCGCCGAGCAATGCAGTGCGCCGATATCCATGAGCGCATGGTTCCATGTCCATACATCGCTGGGTCGAATCAATTGCGCCAATTGCTGCATCGATTTCGGGTCGGATTTGTGCCGAGGAAATACTCGGCGGAAGATTCTCAGAATATTCGTATCCACCGGTGCGGCATTGGGATTATGAAACGCAAACGCCGCAATGGCATTCGCGGTGTAGTCACCGATTCCTGGGAGCTGCTTCATCGCATGAATATCATTAGGAAGTTCTCCTCCAAGCTCGATCACCGCCTTCGCAAGCCGATGCAGCATAACGGCACGACGGTTGTACCCCAGCCCTTGCCATAATCGGAGCACATCGGCAGTGGATGCTGCGGCGAGGTCTGCCCACGTTGGAAATGCAAGTAAAAACGCTCGCCACTTTGGAATAACGCGATCGACTTGCGTTTGCTGCAGCATCATTTCTGAAAGCGCAATAGCATACGGATCCGTGGTTCTTCGCCACGGCAAATCTCGCTTGTGTGCCGCAAACCATTCAAAGACGATGACGTAAAACCGTTCAACGCGCCCATTTGTAGAACGCTTTGACGCTTTCACTTTCCGTGTTGAATTCGATGGGTTTCGGGTTTTCATACGGCGGCAGTGTGTTAAAGCTCATCGAGGAACCCGCTTCGCACTCCTCGACCCCCTCCGACTCCCCCTTGGCAGGGGGAGGGTTCACGACGGATACGGTCGATTCCATCGCAAGGACATCAACCCGGTACAACCATCCATAATTCACTAAGGTCATAGTTCCTGCTGTGGTGAAGTGAAGATCGCGTACGTCGATGATGACGGAACCCTTTACAACGATTCGCCCGCCATACAACGCCAGCTCCTCCTTCCCCTCACGATCATTAATCACCACCAGGCTCGTGCCGTCGTCCATCCAAATCGTTGATGAACCAAACGCCACTTTCATCATCGATGAACACGACAAAACATTCTGCCGCGAAACATCAACGCTTTCACATCCAAGATCGGTGGATGGTGCCGTCTGACTCACAATCGTAATCACAGATCGTGGACGATACCCATCTCCCCCGGCAAAGCGCGCATCAAAATGCCTGCCAATCAACAGTGCCATCGAAAGCACAACAATCACACCGATGATCCATCGATTAGAGTTCATACGTTTGCGTCACCCGAGGAATCTCCGCTGCGATTCCGAGCTCGGTACGAAGATGCTCCGCAAACGCTTCTTTGATGCCTCCCTCACCATGCACCAGAAAAACACGCTTCGGCAACACTCCACTCCCCCGCACAAACGTCGTTAATTTCTTTTGGTCGCCGTGGGCAGAAAACGCATCGATCGTCAGTACCTCGGCGCGTACCGTATGTTTTTCCCCGTAAATATTCACCTCCGTTACGCCGTTCTGAATCTTTCGCCCCAACGTATGATCTGCCTGGTACCCAATAATCAGCACGCCCGATTTCTCATCGCTGATGTACCGCGCAAGATGATGCAGCACGCGCCCGCCCGTCATCATGCCGTTGCCCGCAATAATCACCTTTGGGCGAACATCGTCGTTAATCACCTTCGATGCATCCGTGGAAAGCGTCTCAGTGAGCGATGGAAAGCGGAACCAATCATCATCCTTCCCCGGTGCAGCGGGATGGGTAAATGAAAGATAGTCATGAAAAAATCGATACAACTCCGTGGCACGAATAGCAAGCGGGCTATCGAGGTAAATTGGTACCACTGTAATTTCGCCACGTTGGAACAGTTGATCCAGCGCAAAAAGCACTTCCTGTGTGCGCTCTACGGAAAACGCCGGAATAATCACCGTACCGTTTCTCCCAATCACCTTTTTGACGAAATCGGCAAGCATCGGCTCACGCACCGCAACCGGGTCATGATCCTTGGCACCATACGTCGATTCACAAATCAGCACATCTGCATCTGGCCGCGCCTCAGTATCTGGAAGAATCGGCACGTCGTCGTTTCCAATGTCGCCGCTAAAAATGAACGTCTTTTGTTCCCCAGCATCTTTTACGCTTACGCGAATAAACGATGATCCCAAAATATGGCCCGCATTGAAAAATTCAACCGTCACCCCCGGTAATACCACGGTAGGATGGTGATACGGCACCGCCACCACGCGTTCGAGCATGGCAGGAACATCTTCCTTTTCATACACCACAGGATCGCCGCATTTTCTTGCATTCTCTGCCATGACTCGCACCGAATCCTCAAGAACAAGTTGGGTCAGCGCCTTCGTGGGCGGTGTCATAAAAATCTTCCCCGCAAAGCCCTGCTTCACCACATCCGGCAAACGCCCCGTATGATCAAAATGTGCATGCGTCACCACCACGGCATCAACGGCATTCGGCGTAAACCCAAATGCTTCTAAATTTTTTGTGGAGCACATACGTTCCCCCTGATGCATTCCGCAGTCAATCAACAGCTTTCCCTGGGCTGTTTCGAGCAAAAAGCACGAACCAGTCACGCTTTCTACCGCACCGTAGAATGTCAGCCTCATATACAGTGATGGTACCATGGCAGCTTTTTCCTTGCCTTCTTCTCTCCCGTCGACTTACACTAGGCACTTCTATGAGTGCTATTGATTGGAAAAGCCTTGAACGCCCCATTATCGCATTGTCGCCCATGGCAGACATGACGGATAGTGCTTTTTGCCGAACAGTACGAAAGGTTACCGGTACCCACGCGCTCATCATGTTCCGCGAAATGGTGTCTTCAGAGGCCGTGGTGCGCAAAAACGACAAAACTCTTGGCATGACTGCCATTCACCCAGATGAACGCCCACTGGTGCAGCAAATCTTTGGCAGCGATCCGGCAACCATGGCAGAAGCAGTACGCATCATCGAAGCCGAGCACGCACCCGAAGGCTTTGACGTGAACATGGGCTGCCCGGTGTATAAAATCGTGCATAATTTTAACGGTGCTGCACTGATGAAGGAGCCGGAACGTGCGGCTGCCATCGTGAAAGCGATGAAAAGTGCAACGCAGCTCCCGGTATCAATCAAGATCAGATTAGGATGGAGCGATCCTACGGAAGCGATCACCTTCGCAAAAGTTCTCGAAGATGCTGGCGCAGATCTCATTACCGTCCATGGAAGAACCCGCATGCAAGGATATTCCGGCGTTGCAGATTGGGATATGATTCGCAAGGTGAAACACGCCGTGTCCATTCCGGTATTATGTAATGGTGACGTCCACAAAGCAGAACTGATTCCCCAAGCCCTCGCAACATCGGAATGCGACGGCGTGCTCATTGCCCGAGGCGCACTGGGAAACCCGTGGATCTTTAAAGACTTCCAAAGTATCGCCAAAGGAAATACACCAGATCCGATCACCATCAAAGAACGGGTTCGCGTCGTCAAACAACACCTCGCGCTTCACATCGAGCAGTACGGCGCAGAATCAGTGACCACATTTCGTAAACATCTCTCGTGGTATTTCAAAGGCATTCCCCATGTGAAGCCACATCGTGAGAAGATGATGACGGTAAAAACGCAGGAGGAACTCGATGTCATTCTCGATGGGATCGGTATAAACATTTAACGGGCACCGTATGCGAATTGGAATCTTGAGCTTCGTCACCAAAAAAGAATTTATCGCCGTAGGAACGGCAAGCATCATCGCGGAAGCAAAGCAACGGGGGCACAGTGTGAAAATGCTGTATGCGCAGAACGTTGGACTTATCTTCGGCAACGGAAAAACACTCACATACAAAGGCGACGTGCTGAACGCAGAAGATCTGGATGTGATTCTCGTTCGCCCAGGATTCACTGCCGATCCTAGCGTGAACGCCTCCATCATTAAACAATTCCAGCTTGCCGGCTTTTACGTCATCAATACATACATCGGCGTGTTCCGTGCAAAGAACAAAATTCGTACGCTCCAGATGTTGAATCATTTTGGCCTTCCGGTTCCCCGCACGCACGTGGTGGGCGACGCATCACTTTTAAAAATTGCCGCAGAAGAATTCACATTTCCTGTTATTGTAAAAACAATCTACGGAACCCACGGCACCGGCGTATTCATCGCCGAATCAATGCGATCGTTATCACCTATTGTTGATTACCTCACCAAAAAAGAACGTGGCCCAGTAAAGCTGCAAGAATATATTGCAGAAGCCCAAGGAAAAGATATTCGAGTCTTCGTGGCAGGCAAACGCATACTCGCCTCCATGGAACGCTCTGCAAAAGCCGGAGAGTTCCGTGCAAACTTTCATAAAGGCGGAACCGTTGGCACCGTGAATCTTTCGGATGAAGAAAAGAAACTCGCCATTAAAGCCACGCTCATTCTTGGCTTAGACGTTGCCGGTGTCGACATTCTCCGCACCAAAACCGGCCCAAAAATCATCGAAGTGAACAGCAATCCAGGACTTGAAGGCATCAGCAAAGCCACCGGCATCAACGTCGCGAGCAAGCTGGTCGATTTCCTCGAACGCCGCGTCACCAAGCACGGCGCCCGGCATTCGGTGTTGCAGAAGAAGGGGATGAAGGAGTAATCCTCATAAAATACACACCCGCATCTTGCCAATAATGCTTTACTACGGTAAAATGTTATTTGTATGACAGTTTCATCATCATCTCGTGAACAAGAACTTTGGACCGCAATCTTGAGTTTACAAACTCCGGCGGAGTGCCAAAAGTTTTTTGGCGATTTGTTGACGGCAGATGAAGTAACCGACTTCGCAAAGCGTTGGCAAGTTGCACGCATGCTGTTTGCGGGTATTTCATATAAATCAATTCAAGACGAAACCGCACTCTCAAGCCGAACAATTGCGCGTATTTCGAATTGGCTCAAAGAAGGAACAGGCGGCTATCGTTTGCTCTTAACACGCACCAACGCTACGAACTCTCATCATACCGTTCTCATGTCTCCTCGACATCGAACGGCTCATTGAAGCTCACTCCCCTTCATCAATGATTCGCTCCGCGTCGAGAAGACGCGGAGCGATTTTTTTCTTCAAACCCTATGAACTCTCCCATTCCACAATGTCTTGCATTCGATATTGATAACACGCTTATTTTTGGTATTGAAGCTCAGGCGTTTTATAAACAATACGGATATGCACTTGAAGCGATCTTTGCTCAACAGATGAAAATCCCCCTTGAACAGGCACAAGAATGTCTCAACGCGTATCGTAAGGCATATGACGGCCAAGGAGAGCGTGCATTTGATACGTTCGCTCTTTCACAGACGCTTATATACGACGCATTTTGTGGCGTAGACCCTCTTGGCGCCTTACCAATCATGCACAAAACAATCGCAACACTCGACCGCCTTCAAAAACACACGAGACTTATTGCAATTACCGACGGTCCCGTGAAACAGATCGATCGCTTGTTTGCAGCAACAGGAATTCAGAAGGAATGGTTTACGGAGATTATTGGATGGGAACGCGGAAAAGAAAAGCCAAAGAATGGATCATCGCGCGTTTTTAAGGATGTTATTGCCCGATACGGTATTGCGCCCGAAGAATTCATGATGGTTGGCGACGTGTATTCCATCGATGTTGAGCCTGTGAGAAGCATCGGAGCGCGTGCGGTGCATATTGGGAATTCATCAGAATCAATTTCAGACATCTCATCTCTTTCATGTATCTAACTCTTTCGTATGACCAACAAAAAAACATCGGTGTGGATTGATACAGATCCGGGACATGATGATGCGATGGCGATATTACTTCTTGCACAGAATCCTTTGGTAGAGATTCTTGGAATATCAACGGTGTTTGGGAATGCATCCCTTCCGAAAGTCACGCGGAATGCGAGATATATTTTAGATTTAGCAAATCGGAATGACATTCCTCTCTTTGCTGGAGCAGAGCAGCCACTCTTTCGCGATCAGATTTATGCAAACATTCACGGCGAAAGCGGATTTGATGGTGTTGCGCTTATCGAGGCAACGCCGGTTACTGTCGACGAAGCACAGAGCGCAATGATCACGGCAATCAAAAACGCAAATGCACCTCTCACTATTCTCGCGCTTGGTCCGCTAACGAATATCGCAAAACTCTTCACAGCTCGTCCTGATCTCGTCAAACGGGTTCAACGCCTCATCATTATGGGTGGAGCAATTGCGGTTCCTGGGAATAAGAATCGTGTTGCGGAATTTAATGTATTTTGTGATCCGGAAGCTGCAGAGATTGTTTTTAATACCATCATTCCCAAAACACTCATCCCACTCGATCCTTGTACCCCCGTCGTCCTCACCGATCAAAACATCGCATCGCTCCCGAACGGAACCGTCGGCACAACGCTCAAACGCGCACTCGCGTCCTACGTTAAAAATATCGACACGTTTGAAGGTATACACGGTGCGCTAATGTATGACCCTATCGCCGCCTATTTTCTTCTCAATCCCAGCGCATTCGAAACACAACCCATGGACGTTCGCGTTGAAACCACATCCAAAGGACTCACCTACGGCATGACTATTGCGGAACGTCGCACGATCGCCGAACGTACTCTTAATATGGATGTCGTCACAAAAGTCGATGAAAAACGTTTCGTATTGGCATTTCTTGAGGCAATACACAACATGGATGCTCAGAAGCGCTCCATGTAATTCTCAAAGGATGCACGAAACTCTTGATCCGTCATTTTCATGAAGCGGAATCTTTCACCATACTTTTGAGCGATTGCATCATCCTGCTCTGCGTATTGCGGGTAGTGCGGCAAAACAATATCGTCGACGAGATGAAGACAGGATGGATCCGTAAGAACAAAATCTGCAGGTAAATTTGGCAGGTCTTCTGCGATAAATGGTTCAACCGTCGGGCCGGCAAGAATAGAACCAGCACTTGAACCAATGTAGATTTTTCCTTGACGAAGAAGATCGTGAATAATTCCGTCGAAACCGGAAAGATGCGCTTGTGCAGCAAGATACGTGGTGTTCCCTCCCGCCACGAAGATAATGTCGGCTGGAGCAAAATCTTCTTTCAACTTTTCCGCATTGGTATCTTTCAAATCAACATCGATCACGGCATACCCAAAACGCACCAATGCTTCCCGATCCGCCTCAATCCACGGCTTTTCCTTATAGCAGTCTCCAGCAGTCGGAATAAACGCAACCATCGCACCAGGGGGCAAAAGACCTTTGTGTAAAAGCTCTTCTGCGACGGTGCTGAATGATGAAGTGAGGATGACGTTCGGTTGAGGGGAGTGCATACGATTATAGTGGAGCTCATCTGATTCTTTGTTTACTTCTTCGGAGCCATCATCGTTGCTATACTTGGCAATACACCAAAGATCGTCAGCCAAAGCACAATCAAACCACTAATCATTCGCGCAGTATCATGCGCATAAAACCATGAGAGATTGAAAATAAAAACAAGAAACAAGCATCCTGCACTACCCCACCCGAAAGACAAAAACATTCTAGACTCATCTTCAGTCAGAGTAAGCCGCTCTTGAAAATACGGCTTCTTTTTTAGCCATCGCAACAAAAAGAATGCAGGAAGCGCGAGCAAAAATATCGCTCCAGTACCAGCACCTCCAGGAGCGCTTACACGGGATTCAACCAAAACCAATCCTAAAAATAGTGGGACTGCCAACACGTATCCGGCACTTGCAATCAATGCCATCCATGCCGCTACACGTAATGTATGTTTCGTAATTCGCATAAGATGAAGGCGTATTAATAATTGGAATATTGTGAGAATATAATACAGGCCCAGTGTCCTATTCAGATTGCCTAGAACGGGTACTCGATGGTTCTGCGGCTCGGTCGTATCAAATTACTCGCTTGGACGCTCAATCTTTCGTACTTCGATTTCACCCTCTTCTTTCCACGCCGGCGTTGTAACAAGAATCATTTCGAGTGATCCGAGATAATAAATCTTTGTTCCTGGCGGTGCGACGACTACGTCAGACTGCTTCACAGGAATAGCCTGCCCGTCGAGATAAAAAGTTCCAGAGCCTCCAAGGACGTAATACACAAAGGTACTTGTCTTATGGATGAATTCTTGAAAATGCCCCTCTTTGGTAGAGACTCGTACCAAATCAATATCGTCGCGCTGTAATGGGTAAACGGCGACATCGATACCGTGTAAGGACATTTTCACCGTTTCCTCGGGGCTGACCTTCATATTATATTTATTGTAATGCAAAGCCCCGCATCGATAAAGATGCGAGGCTTCATCTGTAGGAACAAATCGTGACGGTTCCTTAAACAACATGTATGGCGGTTCGCGTGTGGCGAGCGAGCTCGCCGCGCGAACCGCATCCATGCCTCGCAATACGCAAAGCGTATTGGCCAGCCTTTGGCTGGCGAACCATCAAAAACCCAGCCGGAGGGCTGGGTTTTTGATGGTTCCGAGACATGGGTGACGCCCGGGATTACCCGGGCTAGGCCGTCTGCGTCGCTCGGAAATGCTCAACGAAGTTGGCATTTCTCTCACTTTCCTCGACGGCGCGAACCAATGGCTCTCTCCAGCATCATCGGAACCAAGAAAATACCACCCGATTTTGGGTGGTATTTTCTTGGTTCTGCGGCCCGGTCTAGATTGAAGCCTTTGAGGGGACTTTGGGGCACCTTTCCAGTAGGTCGTGAACCCTGTTTCGGTCGGATAGAACTGGTACAAAGTGGAACGCGCTTCGAGGGGAAAATGAGACAAATGAGACACTACATAGGGGGTATACGAGACAGTGTCTCATTTCACATATTTTAGCCTACATTAGCGCAAATATGACAGTTTTAGAGGACATTCGGCGTGTCTCACTTTTTTTGTGAGTTACCTACAGCTTAGAACTAGGCACCCCGGACAGATGTGGCATCAATGTCCTTGCCACATAACGGCAATATATGAGCGATACTGCCACTTTCGCCGCCCAGGAGGGCGTTGACCAAGGGCAACAACCCTTACCGCCGGGACCGATACGTTACTGCCTTTATTCACGTAAAAGCACCGAGCAAGACGAACTTCAAGCCCTGTCCATCGAATCGCAGGTAAAAGAGATGCTTGCGGCCGCCGAACGGGATGGGTTACTCGTCACCGAAATCCGACGCGAAAGCCATTCGGCAAAAGCGTCGGGTCAGCGACCAGAATTCAATCGACTCATCGAGGATATACGCTTCAAGAAGTTCGAGGGTATCCTCGCCTGGGCACCAGATCGATTGAGTCGTAACGCAGGCGACCTCGGCACGCTCGTCGACCTGATGGATCAGGGAGGCATCCGTGAGATTCGAACGAACGGATCACGTTTCACCAACTCTCCAAGCGACAAGTTCATGCTGATGATGCTTTGCAGCCAAGCGAAACTCGAGAACGACAATAAGAGCGTGAATATCAAACGAGGTCTGAAGGCAAAGGTAGAAATGGGTTATCGACCCAACATGTCACCACTGGGATACTTACATGATAAGAACGCGGACAAAGGAACAAAGCGCGTCTTCATTGATCCTGAACGCGCACCGACTATCCGTGAGGCGTTCGAGAAGGTCGGTTACCGATGCTGGACGGGTCGCCAATTAAAACGCTGGTTAGATGACGAGATCATGTTCCGCACGCGAACCGGAAAGAAAATCGCGCTCAGCAATGTGTATACGATGCTCAGCAATTCCTTCTACACCGGGCGGTACGAGTTCCCGCTGAAGAGTGGCAGATGGTACAAGGGAAAACATGACGCAATCATTTCACAAGAGCTGTTTGATCGGGTGCAGGAGAATTTACATTTAATCCCCAAAGGCACAAAGGGATTGAAGGAATTCTCGTATACCCGATTATTCATCTGCGGAGCATGTGGCGCAGGCGTGACAGCTGAAGAAAAAATTAAGCGACTGCGTGACGGAACGGTAAAACGATACGTGTATTATCACTGCACGAAACAAGTTGACCGGACGTGTCGTGAGTCATACTTGCGAGAAGAAGAGCTCATCGAGCAGCTACTCAAAATTATCGAGGAGGTCGGTATCGATGAACTTGCGACAGTCGATCTCATTAAAGCCGAAATGGAGAAGCTGCAACGACTCATGTCCATCGTATCGAAGATGGCCGTCGTGCCTCAGAATATCGAGAACATGCCAAAGATCGATGTCTACGCCTGCGCCAAGTTCATCCTGCAGGAAGGGACAAAAGAAGAACGTCGACAGCTGCTGGAACAGCTCAAGAGCCGAATTGTCCTAAAGGGCAAGAAACTCGTGATTGAAAAGAAAGGGTAATGAGTAACACTTGCCACCAAATTATCCTCGAAGAACGAGCGCCCAAAGCGCTCGTTCTTGGTTTTTGAGTGACTCATCTCGGTGATTAAATCTCCACACAATCTCTCCAACAAAAAACGGAAGACGATCTCGTCTCATCCC
>CALRGY010000002.1 GCA_943358395.1 Candidatus Uhrbacteria bacterium
TAAAGCGGTACGCGAGCTGGGTTCAGAACGTCGTGAGACAGTTCGGTCTCCTATCTACTACACACGTCGAATATTGCGAGGACTCATCCCTAGTACGAGAGGACCGGGATGGACAAACCTCTTGTGTACCGGTTGTCCTGCCAAGGGCATCGCCGGGTAGCGAAGTTTGGTTCGGATAAGCGCTGAAAGCATCTAAGTGCGAAGTCGACCTCAAGATGAATATTCACTAAGACCCCTAGGAGACTACTAGGTTGATAGGCCGTAGGTGTAAGCGCAGTAATGCGTTCAGCCGAGCGGTACTAATAGGTCGGGCTCTCCATTCACTGATTGTTAATCAGAACGTCCTCAATTTGTCTATTTTGAACTTGCCTCATCGCAAATTTCCTCAACGTACCGTGAAGTACGTATCGGAATATTTGCTCGAGTCGCGTCCAAACTAGCCTAAATTGAGAACGTCCTGAACATAACAATGCGTTCTTCACTATTTGCAGAAACTGATCGAAAGGATCCTCCGTCTTGGTGGCACTTCCGGCAGGGCAACACCCGTTCCCATCCCGAACACGGTCGTTAAGCCTGCACGGGCCGATGGTAGTCAAGGTTGGCGAGAGTAGGTGGCCGCCAGGACAGAGAACCCTTTCACAGTACGAAACAAATCGAGCCCCAGTGGCTCGTTTTTGTTTTGACGAGTAAAATAAACGAGTATGAAAATTATTCTGGGTTCACAGTCGAAGTGGCGAGCGAAAGAGCTTGAAGAGGCTGGCATTGAATTTACCACAATGAGCGCAGATATTGATGAGAAGGCAATTCGTTTCGATGATCCGGAAAAGTTGACTCTCGCACTTGCTCACGCAAAAGCCGATGCACTCCTGAAAGACATTTATGAGCCGGCATTACTGATAACAACGGATCAAGTTGCTGTTTGCGACGGGGAGATTCGAGAGAAGCCAGAAAATGTGAGAGAAGCGCGAGGTTTCTTGGAATCGTATACGAGATATCCCGCAGAGGTTGTAAACGGTTTGGTTGTGACGGATACGTCATCAGGGAAAAGATTTGAAGGAATCGATCGTGCGAAAGTTTTCTATAAACCTTCGTTGGCATTTGTTATCGATGAGCTTATTAAGAAGGGCGAAGTCATGACGTGTGCTGGATCATTTCAGGCAGAGGATCCGCTCATGCTCGCCCATGTCGACCATATTGAGGGCGGGCTCGATAGTTTTTCCGGTATGCCAATTGTGCTTGTAAAAAGGTTGCTTTCCGAAGCTCAATTGTTATGAAAACCATCCTCATCACCGGCGTCAGTCGCGGAATCGGTCGTGCGCTTGCAGAAAGATTTCTCCAAAATGGCGATTTCGTCATTGGGACTTCAACTTCTGGCACTTCGCCGATCGAGCACGAGCGATTACTGATGCTCAAACTTGATCTCGCAAGCCCTGAAAGTATCGCTGCATGCGCGCAATTCATCATCGATTCCGGTAAAACGATTGATGTTCTCATGAACAATGCCGGCATTTGGTCTGGGGTCGACGAAAGTCCGAGTATCGATGTCGGAATGTTACGAAAAGTTCTTGAAGTGAATCTTTTTGGTACCGTGGACTTCACGGAGCGAATCATCCCGATAATGAAAAACGGTGGTCACATTGTGAATATTTCCTCAAGAATGGGGTCTATCGGTGGAATCGAGAGGGTTGGAATTAACTGGCCTGATTACAAAATTTCGAAAGCTGCATTAAACATGGCTACTCGTATTTTGAGTGTTCGATTGCAGGATCGAAATATCACCGTTTCCTCCGTTCATCCAGGCTGGGTCAAGACCGATATGGGTGGATCTGACGCGGATCTTGAGCCCGAAGAAGCAGCGGAAGACATTTTCACATTCGCGATATCGATGCCAGAAACCGGACAGTTTTGGTTTAAAGGTGAGAAGTTTTCTTGGTGATCGGGTACAATTCTTTTATATGTTGCAGCATGACTTTCCAAGTTCCCCAGAAAAAATACGCGAACAGATTATCGCAGAGGCTGTTTCGGAATTGAAGGGCTTTGGCTCTACGAAAGTTCGGCAGTTCCAGCAGGGTAGCGATCCTCGTCAGACGAGTCCTGAAAATCTCATAAAGCCTTTTAAAAAAATAGCATTTCCGAGTGAAGGACCTCGTGAGCTGACTTTTTTTGGCGTTGTTCATAAAAATAAGGAATCAATCGCGGCTTTGCGGACAGATCTTCGAGAGAACGTTTTATTAAAACAGGATCCCGAAAAGATCGTTTGGATGATCGAGGGACGGCATACCGAAAAGCCATACGATCGCGAACAGGCATTGGAGGACATGGAGGGCGTAACTTCGATTGAACAAGCGATTGAGAAGTTTGGTGAATCTGGCGTTGCGTTGTGGTGTGTTGCTGATTATGCACGACGAAACCCACCAATTGAGGTTGAAATTTCATCACCAGAAGCGCCAGAAGCCGATATTGCACAGGCATTGAAATCCGAATACAGCCCTGCAGATATTGCGGCCTATCTCATGCTTCGCCAATGGATCTCTAAAATTGGCGGGAAAAAGACAGGAGAATATTCAACCAGAGAATTCGCAGGATATGCGTTTTATGTTGCGCAGGTATCGGGTGTCGATTGGATCCATGACAAGAAGACGGAAGACGAGATTCGTGAGCTGAGGAAGAATGATGGGAAGTTCGATGAATATAGAGCAGTTGTTGGTCAGCAGTTCCTCGACGGGCTCAACACAAAACTTGGATTATCGATCACGTTGGAACAGCTTCGTGCCCGGAAAGCCGATGATACGTTAATGAGAGAGATGAATACTTCTTCCAGCGCCGAAAGCGAGCTTAATAATCGTTGGAATACTGAGCGAGATAGGTTTTTGGTGAAGGAAATTGGGAATGCAATAACTCGAGGCAAAAAACCATACGTTATTTTCGGAGCATCACACGCGATTCATTGTGAGCCGGCATTAGAAAAGCTTTCTGAGCTTGTACTATGAGATGGGGCTACAATCAGGTTTATGTCATGTTGTACGTTCTCGTTTTTGGTATTTTTCTTCATCCCCACTTCGCTCACGCCATCCCTCCGCCGGACGTTATCTCGAGCGTTGGTTCGCAACTGTCGCAGTTTCTTGGTCTTGGTGCGGTGTTGTTTTCTCTTTCCGTCGGGATGATGGCGCGCGTGTTCCAGCAGATTGCATCGCGAACGGGAATGCGTTCTGCTGTTGTTTTTCGAATCACCATCCTCGTTATTGTTCTTGGATTTTCGAGTGCATACGTTTTCGCTTCCTATCAATCGGCGATGAGTCAACGGGCATACAACCAGCAAATCGCCGATGACTTGAAGAGAGGGTTCGATGATCAGTTTCCCGTGGAAGATGGAGTTCCGGTCGATGACACAACGACCTCAGCGGATCCGATGATGCCCGAGGCGCTTATCGATCTTTCATTATTTGTTTCCAACGACGCATTTCGCGCGATCGAAGCATCAAATCCCTTTGTCCTTGATGCTCGGGAAGATGAGGAATACGCCTATGGTCGATACCCGGGAAGCGCGCACATTCGGTTTGCGGATCTTATGAATGGCGAATGGAACAAGGTTCCCGCTCATCAACCGGTGTATGTCTTCTGCTGGTCTGGCATTCGTGGGGAAATGGTAACGACATTCTTAAGAACAAAGGGAATTCAGGCGCAATATCTTGAAAAAGGCGCCGAGGGTTGGGTAAAAGACGGCGGAACGTGGGAGGGAGAGATTTCGTTCGCAGTGAAATATCCCGAGGAACGATATTCGAAGGTGATCACCACAGCCGAGGCTCACGCCGCGGTCGATTCCGGTGTACTCCTCATCGACGCTCGCGATACGGAAACATTCTCCAAGAAACACATCGATGGCGCGATCAACATCTCCGCGATCTTTACCCCATCATCGGAGCTCGCCGATGAGGTCGCAGCCGTTCCGGTCGGTGCAACGGTCATCACGGTGTGTGATAGTTTTGTTAGTTGTTTTGATGCAAAGATCGTTGCACTCAAGCTCGAAGCTGCTGGTCACACCTTCCTCGGCAGATATAACACACCTTGGGAGTACTAATATGCCGAATCAATCATCGATTTCAGGATTGCCGACGTCGGGGAAGTTCTTTTTCGAGAAAACAGAAGTCTGTGACGTTGCGCCGTATCCGTCGGCGGAGACGTTTGCTTTACTTCAGGAGCTGTATGCGAAAGATGGACCAATCGATCGCGCATATCGATCTCAAGGAATTCGATACACCGACACGCGGTTTCTTCGC
This sequence comes from Candidatus Uhrbacteria bacterium, assembly GCA_943358395.1. GTDB lineage: Bacteria > Patescibacteriota > Patescibacteriia > UBA9934 > UBA9934 > CAIKHN01. The sequence goes on from CALRGY010000002.1 coordinate 4,278, forward strand.
ATCATCGAGGGCGAACTTTTCGTCGATCGTGAGCGAGAGTTACAAAGTCTTTTCCCGTCACACTCATACTTTGTCGGCACCGATTACACGCCGAAGCCCTCAAGAATCAAGGGATTCCTCACATCTTTACGAAATACATCGCGGCTCCAAAAGATTCATGGCTCGGTCGATGAGTATCGCGCGAGACTCCGAGTGATGCTCGATCGAGAGCTGAAGACCACAACGATCGACGAAGCGAAGAGGGAATTTTTTGATGATTACGAAACGATTTTCACTGTTAATCTCATCGCGGGAAATGCGATTACGCAATTGCAACGATCGTTGCCGAAAGATATTTCGATCGCAGAGGCGTTATCGTATTTCCCTGAGGGGATCGAGCCATTATGGAAGGCTCCGACCGGATTGATTGGAAGTACCCTCGAGTTCACCGATGAGAGTGCATTCATCTCGAATGCGGTCGATCACATATCGACCAGTATTCCTGATGGCATTCCGCTGAAAATATTACAAAACACGCAAAACTTCCTTCGGCTCCGCGAATACGGTCGCTGGATCGCCATTCGACACATCAATCATCTCCGAGACTTGTATCCTCACATCAATCCTCCGAATGTTCCGATCGTACCGTTGCCGACGATTATTACCGACCAGAAGCTTCCGATCGCTCCGATAAAATCCATCGGCGTCTCCGCTGGAATCGCCACGGGAATACTCGTCGATTCGCCCACCAAAGGCGGGATTCTCGTCGTCTCCACGCTCTCGCCGGCACTCGTCCAACACTTTTCAATGATTGTCGGAATCATCGCCTCCCACGGAAGCATAATGAGCCATTGTGCCATTGTTGCTCGTGAAATGGGTTTGCCGGTTGTTACAAAGTACCCAATACAGACGTTGCCCATCGGAAAGCGTGTGACGATCGATGGGGGAACGGGCAGGGTGAGTATTGATGAGCCGTGCGCATAATCATTCGCCAAATACTGCCATCGTGCTACCATTTCTGCACTATGCCGATGACTCGAGTGGTGATTCTTGCTGCGGGGAAGGGAACCAGAATGAAAAGTGATATTCCAAAGCCGTTAATCCCGGTTGCGGGGGAGCCGATGATTACCAGGTTGGTGCGGAGCGTAAAGGCGTCTGGAATCGACGAAAAGCCGGTTGTTGTTGTTGGTTCTTGGAGTGAAGCGATGTTTCGGGATGCGTTGGGGGATTCTGTCGATTATGCAATGCAAGTAGAGCAGCTCGGAACCGGGCACGCATTAAAAGTCTCTGAAGATTCGTGCCGAGACGCGTCGAGTATTGTTGTGCTCTACGGTGATCACCCATTTCTTTCGCCATCGATTCTTCAGCGACTCGCTCAGCTTCGGCTTGAGCACCCCGATTCGCTAGTTATGCTTACGGTTCGGGTTCCGAATTTTGAAGGAGATTACGCGGGATTTATTTCTTGGAGCAAGATTCTTCGCGATGAACATGGAAAGATTATTGGGGATCGGCAGGTAAAGGATGCTTCTGAGGAAGAGAAGAAGATTCTCGAATTAAATCCGTGTATGTACGCATTCCCGGCTCCATGGATTTGGGAGCGTCTTTCACGGTTGAAAAACTTGAATGCGAGTAAGGAGTATTACCTTACAGACGTCATCGCGATGGCTATGGAAGAGGGGAAAGAGATCGTGACCGCAGATGCGGACCCGCTAGACGTTATCGGTATTAATTCTCCAGAAGAGCTTGCGCGAGCAGAGGCGATGAACGCTGGTATACTTCGGTGATATGGATTTGATTGTGATCGTGGAGCAGCGGTCGAAGGTGGCGGCGCAGAAGGCTCGTGCCTTTGCGAATGACGTTCGTCGATTGCTTGTAGCATCACCAGTATTCGGTGGAGCAGTGGTGGGAACGGGAATTATTTTAGGGGGCGCACCGATTCTTTTGTGGCAGTATTTTGGAAATTTTATTGATGCATGTTTTGGTGCGCGGGGCGTTGGCACCATGACGACGGATTTGTCGCATAATGCTGTTGCTGTAGGAATTGTAGCGGCAGTCCTTATTGGTGCCGGCGCATATTTTGCGCAAACGCAGGCGCTGTCTCGAAGAATCGCTTCCACGATTGCTCTGAGCATTTTTTTCGTCACACATATCGTCGCTCTCCTTCCCGTGGAGAAATCATTTCTTGTATTTCTGTGTATCCTCGCGATCGGATTTCGGTTCGCACATCATCGCGCGGCAAGAATACTCATGACATGCGTACTCGGACTTCTCGCGACGGTATCCGTGTCCGATATTCTGCTCATGATGACCCGCCGAAGTTTAACCGTGGGCAGCGCAGTGGAATATTGTGCAATTATTCTTTCGCTTTCGATGGTGAGCGCGTATATGGCACATCGTCGAGCGTGAGGTAATTCTCCTATGCGGATTATCACTGACTGGCACCTCCATTCTCGATTCAGCAGAGCGTGTTCATCGGATCTCACTCTTGAGAATAATGCATTGTGGTGCGAGAAGAAAGGGGTGAACGTTTTGGGGACGGCAGATTTTACGCATCCGTTGTGGTTTTCGGAGATGCAAGAGCAGTTGGTTGAGGCTGAGTCTGGTTTGTATATGCTCCGATCGGGAAAGTTCCCATCAATGCGATACATGATGACAGCGGAAGTTGCGCAGATATATAAACGCGGCGGAAAAACACGCCGCATTCATAACATCATTTTTGCACCGTCAATCGAAGCGGTTGCGAAGATCAATCAGTGGCTTGATAGCGCTGGCTACAATCGGAGATCTGACGGCAGACCAATCCTCGGACTCGATTCCGAAGAATTATATAAGCGCCTTCGCGGTATTGATGACCGCATCATCATGATTCCAGCGCACGCATGGACGCCGTGGTTCTCTGTGTTCGGATCGAAATCGGGATTTGATTCCTTGGAGGAATGCTTTGGGGAGATGACGCCGTACATTTACGCGCTCGAAACCGGGCTTTCGAGCGATCCGTTGATGAATCGATCATTGTCGAAGCTTGACGACGTGATGCTGATTTCCAATTCCGATGCGCATTCACCAAGGAACTTTGGTCGTGAAGCTAATGTGTTCGAGATTGATCCTGCGAAATATTCGTACGATGAGTTTATTCGGATTCTTCGAGATCGAGATACGGCATCATTCATATACACCATTGAATTCTTTCCCGAGGAAGGGAAGTATCACATCGACGGCTGCGCGGAATGCGGATTCTCGTGCGAGCCGATTCAGACGAAGGCGATTGGGGGTTTGTGCCCAACGTGTAAACGACCACTTACAATAGGTGTTGTTTCGCGAGTCCGGGATCTCGCCGATCGGAAAGCCGATGTAATGCCGAAGAGCCGCGTCCCGTTCAAATCCATTGTGCCTTTGCAGGAAATCATCGCCGAATGTGTGGGAGTCTCGTCAACCGCGGGGAAAAAAGTGCAGGAGATGTATGAAAAAATGATCCGCGAAATCGGTAACGAATTCCACATTCTCCTTGATGCTGATCTATTGTCGATTGCATCGGTTGCGGGATCGTTGATTGCAGACGCGGTGCTTCGTGTTCGATCTGGAAAGGTGTCGATAACACCAGGATACGATGGAATATATGGGAAAGTACGGATCTTTTCAGAAAATGTGAAATAAAAAAATTCCCGACAGCTGCTGACGAAACTCCTCCAGGACTTTCACCAACGCTGTGCGGGAATATTTTTGTGAACTAGGCACGAGCCTTCTTTGCAGCGACCTTCTTCATAGCTTTCTTTGGTGCTGCCTTCTTTACCGCTTTCTTCACAACTTTCTTTACTGCCTTCTTCACAACCTTCTTTGCCGCTGCCTTTTTCTTCATTGGCATAAACGTATGACATTAGTTATTGACGCACGACATTAGTATCGTGGCCAAGTGTCATCACGAAGAAAACTTCATGACGCTAAGGGAAGTATAGCAGTGAAATAGCACAGAGAAAATATTTTTCTCAAAAATATCCCGAGTTATACACAGTGTGAAAATATTGTGGACGAAAAAATACGTGCAACGAAAAAATTATTCTACGATGTTGACCGATGTTCCGACGGCGCTCCACATATAAATCCATTCTGAATTTTCCGCATTCATATTAATGCAGCCGTGACTCATCGGGTGACCAAAATTATTATGCCAGTACGCCCAGTGAATATAAATGTGATCATAGATGCGCAAATTCCATTTCACATTTGGAACGTTATAGTTATTCGGATTACCAACGCCAAAAGACCACACATAGTCGTGATACAGTAATTTTGCCTTCACCGTTGTTTTACCGAGTGGCGTTACAAAGCCTTTCTTTGCCGTGGACACAAGAAATGTATGCATCGGTACGCCGTATTCGTACGCGGTTAATCGTTGCTGTGAAATATCAACGCGAATAGATTTCTCAGAAACATCATCATTCATTCGCGGTGCAATATTTGCGACGACAAATCCGGAGTGTGTACCAGATTTCCTAATGAATGCTGCAGAAATAGCGTGTATTGCATCGGCGGAGAACGGTGTTATCCGATCGTTGTTCATCGATATGATCGCCGGTTCGACATAGCCCTGTGTTGCAAAAAGAATCTGGTGCTCGTCATCAACTCCGATCGGGGCGATGAGTGCTGATGATACCGATGAGGAAGATTCCGATTGTATCGCAATGAGCGTTGACGTGACGTGATCGAATGTCCACGCAACAACGGTTGGTGCGGAATATCCCATCGTTGACGTGAGAATTTCATCGACGCCATCGCTGTTCATGTCGCCGAGCGCGATCGCGGCTCCAGTATTCTTCGTTGCGCTATCGATAAACGTTTCGGCGATCATACGTCCAAAGGGATCAAAAACTTTGACGCTTGGCCCACCGCTAACGCCAGCACCAATAACAATATCGCCGATGCCATCTCCGGTGACATCTCCGCAGGCAATATTCACACCGCCGTGAAATGTTTCATTGAAGGCAAAGAATCCTGGATACTTCTTTTCACCCATGTTCGTAAAGATTTGCAGGTGCGGTCCGCCGTTCCACGCAGCACCGGTTACGATCTCGGTAATTCCATCGCCGTCCACGTCGCATGCGGCAACATTCACTCCGCCGCGGTAGCCAACGTCATATGCAAGAAATTTGCCGATGAATGATCCGTCTTGGCGAAACACGGAAACGCTCGGATCTGCATCTTCACCGGCACCAACAAGAATTTCCGCAACACCATCGCGTCCAAGGTCGGCACTTGCAACGCTTCCGATGAGCGCATCCGCATCATCGAATGGCGTAAAAATCGTAACAATATCTCCCGCAGTATCAAGAATGCGGACATCTGGTTGTGATGCTGCAACGCAAAAGTATGGCGCACTCCATACGCCAAAGCCCACGATGATCCATAGCAACATGCGAAACATACGTGTGCTAGTATACTGCCTATCAACTCTATGAGGATCGCACAGCGTTTTCCATTTCTGCACACCGTAAGCATTTGGCGATTCCGTGTTTTGCGTTGGATGCGATGGATATTCTTTCAGCGCATTGCCACGCATCATCGCTTGCGACCATTGCCGTTTCGCGTAACATCGCACGAATCCCTCTTGTTACGTAAGCTCGGCGACGCAGATATGCGCTTGCAGACAAATAAGATCACCAATCTTCGTCTTGCATCGGCGAAGATGAATGGAATCATCATTCGACCCGGTGAGACATTTTCGTTTTGGCGACTCGTAGGTTGGCCAACGGCAAAGAAAGGATATGTGACAGGGATGTTGCTTTCGAATGGGAAAGTGCAAGAAGGCATCGGCGGCGGTTTATGCCAAGCAGCGAACCTGTTGTACTGGATGGCATTGCACTCGCCATTGGTTACTACCGAACGTCATCGGCATAGCTACGATATTTTTCCAGATTCTGGTCGTGTCCTTCCATTCGGTACTGGTGCTGCCGTGTACTACAACTACGTCGATCTTCAGTTTCACAATCCAACAGACACAACATTTCACATCATCATCGGCGTCAACGAAACGCATCTTCACGGAGAGATTCGATCAGATATTCTTACGCCGCATTCGTACAAAATCATCGAGCGCGACCATCGCTTCACTCGTTCCCGTACAACCGGAAAAATCTTCCGCGAGAATAATCTCTATCGCCAAACATTCGATAAACGCACAGGAAACATGCTGAGCGACGAGTTGCTGTATAAGAATCACTGTGAGACGCTGTATCGTCCAGAATCGAAGATCCTCATCGAGGAAGCGCCGTAAGTGTTTGTGTGGGATCGGTTTTGACGAGTTCATCTTGAGTGAAAACGCGACGAATACAAAACATCGTAATTTTGTTCAGGACTAGGAGGAGCATGAGCAATTGCCGAAGACGTACTTCTTGGTACGACGAGGCAATGCGCAATGTTCCGACAACGTCCTGGACGAAATTACGATGTTTTGTGGTGGACCAACAGGGACTCGAACCCTGGACCCTCTGCTTGCAAAGCAGATGCTCTACCAACTGAGCTATTGGCCCGCACTTGAGCAGGAATAGTGTAGCAAACTCGCAAATCATCGTCAAAGCATGACGGCATTTACCGGAACCTCACCCGCTAAGAATTCTTCGATGTTTTTGACGACTTGGCGGCTCATAGCAGTGCGGGCGCTGAACGTGGCGCTGCCGGTGTGGGGAGTGAGAATGACGTTTTTGAGGTTGCGCAGGCGATCGGCGAGAACGGGAGTACGGGCAAGATTCGGTTCGCCTTCGAACACGTCGAGTCCGGCACCGGCGATGATTCTGTTTTCGAGTGCATCGACGAGTGCAACGGTATCAACGATGGCGCCTCGTGCAGTATTGATGAGTATCGCGTTCGGCTTCATCATCGCAAGTGCCGTAGCATCGATGAGATGCGTGGTCGATGGGAGTAGGGGAACGTGCAGGCTCACGATGTCCGATTCCTGGAGCACAGAATCTCTGGACATGAATTCTGCGCCAACCTCTGCCTCGAACGTAGGATTCGGTTTGAGATCGGTGTACACAATCCGCATATCGAATCCATGTTTCATCCTTCGTGCTACGTCAGATCCAATCGCTCCACTGCCGATGATTCCAAGAGTTTTTCCACAAATGTCGGCACCGAGAAGAAGTTCCGGCCCCCAGCCGGTATAGTTGCCGCCGCGAAGAAAACAATCGGTTTCAACAATACGTTTTGCAACGGCAAACATAAGTGCAATTGTATGTTCTGCCACGGCTGCATTGCTTTCTGGTGTCGGCGCATTGGTGACAATAATTCCGCGCTTTTTCGCTTCTGCACCGTCGATATTATCGAACCCAACGCCGTAATTCGCGATCATTTTCAGGCTTGGCCCCGCGGCATCCATCACGTCTGCATCGATGGTATCGGTAAGAATTGAAAGAAGAATATCAGCCCCAACAATGCGCGTGAGAAGTTCTTTTCGAGGAATGATGCCGCTTCCTGTGAAAACATCCACGATAATATTCGGCATTGACCGCAGCAGCTCGATTCCTGGGGAGGGAATGTGGCGAGTGACGAAGATTCGTGTTGGCATAAACAAATAGCAGACGATGATTCGTCTGCTATTGTAGCACTTCGCTTACTGTACCGATGACCAATCTAACGAATTCTTCACGACGAGCCATTCTGCATTTGTCGCGCCAACTTCATCGAACGTGAGTTCGATGTATTTTGTCGCGTTGGTAAATCGAAGAATATGAAAAACTCCGTTTAACCCTCCTGCGGCTTGTTCAGAAGCCGTGCCATCGATGGAGACAAGCGTCCCTCCGGAAACCGAAGAGGAAGTGACGTTGAGATTCGTGTACTCAGCATCGTCTGCTTTTGACCTTTCGGCGTAATCGGCCTTGATCTTTTCAACATCCATGAGAGCTGCCTTTTCTTTTGTGAGTGTTACGATAGAGAGTCGTGCTGGGTTCGGTATGCCACCGCATTCATTGCACACTTCATACACACCTTTGGTCGCCTCGAATGTTGCAAGAATACTCTCATTAAAAATGAAAACACCAGTATTCCATGCGCCACTCCACGTAATTGGTAGTGTAAGCGATGGTAATGTTCCCTTGGTTTTTGTGCCATCAAGACTTGCACCAAGGACTGGCGATGAGGTGATATTTGTCGGTGCGACATCACACGCATCAGAAATTCGTGTGAGGTTTGTGGTGATGGCGTTGATGCTGCCGTTTTGGCAGGCAGAGGCAATATCGGCTATTGATGGGGAATTGGAGGTTTTTGTGAGAAGGAGCCCGACGATGATGAGTGAGAAAACGGCAATCCACGTCAAGAGAATAAGCATCCAGATATGAATTTTACTTGGTGGAGTGTGCTGAGCGTCTTGTGTATTTTCGGAAAACGATTCCATAGAGGAGGATCATTATGCTTTGCGGATGCGGTAGGTATGCAGCTCGCGTTCTTTGGGCCACTTCGTGAGTATACCAGTCTTCGCTCCTACATGTTGCACCACGCTTTCTGCGTTCATGGTGCCAAGGCGCAGTGCGTCTTCGATAGTCATGCCGCTCGCGATTGCTGCGGTGAATGCAGAACCGAATGCGTCGCCGGCACCGGTACGGGAAATGGATGCCACGCCAGATGTTCTGCAGTGCCATGTTAATTTGTCCTTATGTGCATGCGCACCATTTTGTCCGTCGGTTACCACGATAATCGATCCTGGAAGTGCTAAAAGCTCGCATTGTATTTTGGGATCGTTGGACGATTTTCCTGTGAGCATTTGTGCTTCTTGAAGATTCACGATGAGGAGGGAAACGAGCTTGCGAATAGGATCAAGGCCTCTGCCGCTCTTTAATTCTTGTGCCCCTGGGTTCCACGCAAGAAAGATACCTTTCTTTTCGCATACTTTCGCAATGGAAAGTGCGAGCGCTACATTGCCTCCCAATGATGTGAGATACACGATGTCCGATGAAATTTTGGAAAGCTTTACATCTTTTTCGCTGAAATTTGCGCTTGCGCCACGAAAAACCAGAGCGGTTCGTTCGCCACCTTCTGCGGTAAGCAGCGTGCTGTACGACGTGGATTCTTTTTTTGCGACGGTGATGAGGAATGTGTCAACACCGCGTGTTGCGCAATCGGTAAGAATATCGCGCCCAGAGGCATCGTCACCAATGCGGGTCATAATGCGAGTAGGGAAGGTAAGAGCAGCGAATGTTGCTGCGGCATTTGTGGCGCCACCACCAGTGGTTACGGTGAGTGCGTCGATATCGATCTTGGACCCGAGAGTCACGCATTCCGCAAGAACGCTGGGGTTGCCTGGCATTGGCATGATTTTGAACAGTTTGGAGAAAAGAAAAACATCGCGAGAAGCAGAGCCGATGGTAAGAACAGAGGGGAGAGACATAGGGGTATGCATTATCGTGCGGCGTGTTTCTTCCAGAGCTTCACGTAATGTGTGTAGTGTTTTGCGATAGCATCAACAGCTTGCGCACGCGTGATTAATTTCTCCGTGTATTTCTTTACTGGATCGAAGAAAATCGTTCGTCCAATGGCAAAGCCGTCAACAACCCCGCTTTTTGCCGCAGTCACTACCCATTCGTCCACAACCTTCATCGACGCACCTCGTCCAAGAAGAATCATTGGCACCTTCGCAATTTTCGCAAGGCTTTTCCAGTCTTTTTGTGTTGGCATGGGTTCGAGTTTCCATATTGCCGGGCGAATGCCGTGGTTGTGCATGTCGCGAATAGCGATCGTTGCGCGTTTCAATGGCGAGGGTTTCCCGTGAAGCAACGGCTCCAGCATGAGGGGAATACCATCTTCAATACAGAAATCGCTGAGCGCACGAAGCTTTTTCATTTTTTCTTCGTTGAGATCAGTATCACCTACAGTGTAGTTGACGAGGACTTTTGCGAAGGTTGGATCGTGGGCAATGAGTGCACGACCGAATCCAGCACCGTGAACGAATTGCAATGTGCTCCCACCGCTTTTTTCGGTGGAAACAATGGTGGTGATGCCGAGCTTTTTTGCTTTTGCAATAACGGCACCGCCAAATTCATCATCAACGAGAACGCCGCAATCACCTTCTTTTTGCATTGTGGAATATGCCTGCAAAAAACCATCGAAAATAATGGACCTTAGGGCGACGAGTTTCTTTCCGATGATTGCATTCGGTGGATACGCTACACCAAAGAGCTCGTGGGTGATACCGTTCCTGTGATCAAACGGAAGGATAAAAAGGGGCTTCATATACAGCGAACAGTATACCGCACGCCTTGTTATATGTCGGATCGGTGATATATGTACCACGGCACCAATCGATCGCCACGGATTGTTTGCACGGGCTCGACGTTGGGAAACGGCCACGCTTCTATTGCGACGACTGCTTCTGGTTTGAGCTCGCGTTTCAGGGTTGCGATGAACTTTGGGTACGCCTTTTGCATGAGAAAGGCTACAACAACATCGGCATCACTGAAGTGTTTGGTGAAAAAGTTACCGAATCGGAGTGAGACGTTTTTGTAGCGGACGGGGTGGCGAAATTTGACGAGGTATCCAAGAAAAAGGGGGAGGAGCGCAACGTCGTAGCCGATGCAGCGTGCCCGTGGATACCGATCAGCAAACTCGAAAAGGATAGATCCGCTGCCGCACCCAAGATCGTAAATCGTTGATGCGTCATCGATGACTAGGTTTTCGACTAACAGTTTACGTTGTGCAGAAAGGGTCGGCACCCACGGCGCAGCAAGCACACAGCCCCATGCCATGGTGCCAATAATGATAAAGAAGATGAAAAAGAGCAGGGAAGGCATTTCAATACTTATCGAGGACCGAGCATGGCGAGCAATTCTTTTTCTTCGCCAGGGGTAAGGTGCCGCCATTTGCCCTGGGGCAAGCCACCGAGCTCCACGTTCATCACGCGAATACGTTCAAGCTTTTTCACGTTCACGTGCATTGCTTCACACATTCGGCGAATTTGACGATTCTTTCCCTCAACAAGGGTAATCGCAAAAGACATATCGCCAAGTTTTTCCACTTTTGCGGGGAATGTTTTTCGCCCAAGAATCTCGACTCCGGTGGACATCGTTTGCACAAACTCTTCGCTCACAGCACGGTCGATAGTAACGACGTACTCTTTTTCATGCCTTCCTTCTGCGCGAAGGATTTTGTTCACAATGTCGCCGTCGTTCGTGAGAAGAATCAGCCCAGAAGATGCCACGTCCAGCCTACCAATATGGAAAATGCGCTCCGGGTATTTTACGGCCTCAATAATATTATCTTTCGCTTTTGGGTCGGAAGTACAAATAACGCCAACGGGCTTATGGTATGCAATATAGACGTGCTTTTCCGAAGGCGGCGCCACGCGCTTGCCCCGTACCGTAATCTCTTCTGTGCCATCCACCTTGGTGCCAAGCTCCGCCTTTACCCCATTAACCGCAATTTTCCCTGCAACCATGAGCCGATCCGCCTCTCTCCGTGAGCACACCCCTGCGTCTACCAAGTATTTGTTGAGTCGCATCACGGACATATGCACAGAACAATAGCCGAAGTGTCGGTTTTTTGCTAGAGTTTGTGTATAATCCGATGTATATGGCAACGCAGATCGAGGAAAGAATTAAGCAGTTACTAGATGCAATCAAAGAATTCGAGGCTTTTTTGGATAAAGATCCTAATGCACGAAGAATTGAGAGCGAAATGAATGATTTTCAAGAAAAAGTGAGAAAGATTACCGGTGGCCATCCCTTAATCAATAACATGAATCTGGAAATACGAATGGGTCAGAGCGGGAACATGCTTAATGTTGCTCGCGAGATTCTTTCCGAGCTTCGAGAAGTAGAGAGACAGGAGCCAGGGAAAGAGAAAAAAAGTGACATCGTGCGCATGCCCGGTAGACCAATTTTCCATTGATTCAAAATGACGACTCACTCTGAGTCGTCATTCTTTCTACCCCTTCTTTTTCATCGCTTGTTTCACCGCCTTCACGATCCACGGCGCGGTCATACGGTAATACTCGAGGAGTTCGGCGGGGGTGCCGGATTGGCCGAATTCGTCGTGCATGCCAATGCGGAGAATGGGGACGGGGCATTCTTGGGAGAGAAGTTCGCAGACAGCTCCGCCAAGCCCGCCGGCGATTTGGGCTTCTTCGACGGTGACGATTGCACCGCATTCCTGTGCTGCGGCGATGATTGTTTCTTCGTCGAGAGGTTTAATGGATGGGCAGTTGATCACACGAACCTCGATGCCAAGTTTTTCACAATCGCGTGCCGCTTTCAGCGCCTCGTACACCAATGCACCGCATGCGATGATCGCAACATCGTTTCCCTTGGTGAGCGTTTGCGCCTTGCCGATCTCGAATGGTGATGATGGTGTGGTAAAGATCGGCGTTGCCTCTCTGCCGAGTCGAAGATACACGGGGCCGTCGATAGCCGCCGCAGCAACCGTTGCCTTTTCTGCTTCAAGAGCATCGCACGGGCAGAGCACGGTCATGTTCGGTAGCACGCGCATAAGGGCAATGTCTTCTGTCATTTGATGCGTTGCCCCGTCTGCGCCAACAGAAATACCAGCATGTGAGCCGACAATTTTGAGATTTACGTTTTGGATGCATCCGGTTGTGCGAATCTGTTCCCAGTTTCTTCCGGGGGAGAATGCGGCATAGCTCGCGATGAAGGGAATTTTTCCGGCAAGCGCCATGCCAGAAGCGATAGCTGCGAGCGATTGTTCAGACACTCCCATTTGAATGAATCGATTAGGAAACGCGTTCTTAAAATCGAGAACCCGTGTGGATTCGCTTAAGTCGGCGCACAGCGCAACCACTCGAGCATCATTCTTTCCAGCAATTACCAGCCCACGTCCAAACCCATTCCGTGTTGGCTCGGTTTTGATGGTTTTCGCGAAAAGATCACGAACGAGTTTTGCGCTTGCGCGAACGGTCATAGTCTAGCGGCGTTTTTTGGTATCGGTGGTGTGTCGGCGTGTGACGAGCCAGTACACTAAGGCAACGATGCCTACGGGAATCCCGATCGCTGCGCCGACGATGGCGATCCAGATGATGGCGCTGAGGGCACGTTGACCAAGCACGATGACGAGGGCGACGGCAGAATTTGCGTCGCGGGCGGGATTGAATTTGTCGGAACTTGCGCTGTTTGCTGTGGTTTCTTCGGAAATGCTGACGGAAATGGTGGCAAGGGCAGTGTGATTTTCAAGGTATCCAATTTGTCCTTGGAGTGACTCGATGGTGAGTCGAACCTCGGCAAGATGTTCCTGTACGGCAAGAACGTCGCCAACGGATGTTGCGGTTTTGAGGATGACGAGATATTGCGCTTCTTGCGCTTGTGCTGCAGTAAGGCGTGCGGAAAGATCGGTGTACTGCTCTGTAACATCTTCGCCGGAAACTGATTCGGTGCTGATGTGAACGCCAAGTGCTTTGATTGCGAGCATGATTGCCTCGAAGCGTGCAACCGGAACGCGTACCGTCATCAATGCTGTCGCTTCACCCCTTGTATTCTCTCGTCCCGATGATTCCGCGACGAATCCTTCATCGTTTGCGAGTGGGGACGATGATGTGGTGACTATGGCGGTGATGGCATTCACGGTTGCCGAAACATCGTTCGATGTCATGTCAACGAAGCCGGTTTTGATAACGCGTGCTTGCTCCGGAGCATCGAAATCATCGGAGAATATAGTAGGAGATGGTGATGCGGTAGTCGCGGATGTATCAAAGCCCATCATCGCTGGGGCGTCACCAGCATACTGTGGGAACGATACCGAGCGCATGCCGCCACCCGATTCATCGGTACCGCTCCAGTTCCGCATCATGCCCGGGGCATACGAAACGCTGGCATATGTGGCAAGAAGAATAAGGGCAACGACGGTAATGCCGGTCATGAGAAGAATGCGGGCGACTTTTGCCAGGAATGATGGGGTGTTCATAGGCTTTCGTTAGATATTTTTCCTCCCAGGGTGCGAAGGTCTTTGAGTGCAGATGTCAGCTCTGTGCGATTCTTTGGGGGCTTGCCGTGCCAGCTTGGCTCACATTCCATGAAGCTCACGCCTTTGCCCGGAATGGTATGTGCGATGATGACGGTTGGCGCTTCCCATGTGCTTTCCCCCCGGTCGCAGGCATTAATGATGTCGCGAATGTTGTGGCCGTCAATTTCGAGTACGTTCCAGCCGAATGCGGCGAATTTATCGTGGACGGGTTCCAGCGGCATAATGTCCTCCGTGTAGCCGTCGATTTGAATGTTGTTGCGATCAATAATCCACGTGAGGTTGTTGAGTTGATACTTTGCAGCGAAGAGTGCAGCTTCCCAAGTAATCCCGCATTCCAGTTCACCGTCGCTCATCACGCAGTACGTGTGCCACGGCGCGCCATCCATCTTTGCGGCATATGCGGCGCCAACGGCTTGGGATGATCCGTCGCCCAGCGGGCCCGAGGTATTCTCGAGGCTTGGCAGATAACGAATTTCCGGGTGGCCTTGTAATCGTGATCCGAATTTTCGCAGAGTACTCAGCTCATCGACGGGGAAGTATCCTGCACGCGCCATCGCTGCATATCGCACCGGAACAATATGGCCATTGCTGAGAAAGAGTCGATCACGGTCTGCCCAGTGTGGTTGCTTAGGCCGATGCTGAAGAATATGAAAGTAGAGCGCCGTGAAAATATCCGCCATGCCCAGTGGCCCTGCACTATGCCCGCTACCAGCAGTCGTCAACATGGTTAAAATATCCTGACGAATCGTATTCGCAAGAAGCTCAAGTGTGCGGACTTCAGAATCAGTGATGGTAGAAACGCTGTGGCGGCGGGGAGGCATGGAAGAAGTATACCAGGGACTTGAAAGAGAAAATGACAGACGGAAACGGAGTACGACGTATTCCAGACCCTGAGGCTTCGCCGAAGGGCCTCCGTCAGGATTCTGTGCCTCGGAGATCGGATACAAACAGAGCGTAAATTGCATTCGAGGCCCTTCGGCGAAGCCTCAGGGTCTGTTTTCGATTCGTGAGCGATTACGAAACCAGATCCTGAGTACCAACGAAGGTTCTCGAATGTAGCCTACCCGATTACGTTTGCGATGTATCATTGGTCAGTATGAATGTCGGAATTTACATCATGACGAACGCGTCTCATTCCACGCTGTACGTTGGTATGAGTACGGATCTTCCTGAGCGCATTGCGTCGCATAAAGAAGGTCTCGTCGACGGATTTGCGAAGAAATATCGATGCACGATTCTTGTCTATTACGAAGGATGTGACAGTATTGATCATGCGTATATTCGTGAGAAGCAGATCAAAGGCTGGACACGAAACAAGAAAGTCGCATTGATTCAGATGCGTAATCCAACGTGGAATGACGTGTATAAGGAATTGATTGCAGAGTCGGTGTAGTGGCGATTTATTAAATCTGGGGTGCTCAGATCCTGAGTATTAATGAAGGATCTCGAACGCAGCCTACGCTTCTGCTTCATCAACAGAATCCTGGCGGAGGCCCTTCGGCAGAGCCTCAGGGTCTGTGAAATCGTTCGAAACATCATTGCGAATGATGGGATTGAGAGCTTGTAGAGGTATGAGTTCAAAAACAAAAACGAGGCTTTGGAGCCTCGCTGATGGGTAGAGATGATGCATCTTTATGTTTCTCTTTGACTCATGCTATAGACTCAAGCGATTTAAGCATAGCGGCATGTTCGGCAATAAGATCTGCTTTGAGCTTGGAGTCTGTTGTATACGTACTAAGTGTGCTCGCGATATATTCATGGCTCATCCCCGGCCCAATTTGTGCGAGCTGTTTTCTGGGTTCTGTAACATTCACGCCACGTTGCTCTGCTGCATCGATCATTATTGTCATGCGCGCGATCGTTGCTATCTTTTTTTCGGTATTCCTTGCAATCATGAGTCGTCTCTGTTCCTGCTCTTCTGGACCAAGGTTCCGCAACTGTTGCAGTACATTCATTTCAGTATTGGGTTCCATAAGATGTATGTTGAGCAAGATGAATAATTTTATTCGCTCACGTAAATAGCTCCAGTATTTCCACTGTCATAACTATCGAAGAAGGTGTAGGTTCCTGCTTCGGTGAAGCGGTGGGTGAAGGTAACGCCAGCGGTCATGGTGCCGGTGCCCCATGTGAGATCGTCGGCGGTGGCAGTGTGTTTTTCCGTATCTGCATTTACAAATTTTACCGTTTCCCCGGCGGCGATGGTGACATCAATAGGGCTATAGCCGTCGCTGGTGATGGTGATTGTTTCTGGATTACTCAGATCTTTATCTGTATTGATGCTTGTTGCTCCTGCGGCTTCTACGGTTTTTGAGTAACTTCCTGAGGTTTCAATAGCGCTTCCTACAGTGTAATTACTGAAGAATCCATCTGGAATATCGTCGATCATTGTGTTCCAGGTGCTGCCGTAGAGTGCAATAGCAATGGCTTCACTGGTGACGTGGCGGAGTGTTCCCCCGGCGCTGATAGCGTATGTTTTTGGATCGGTGTTGATCTTAATCATCTTTACGCCTGGCTTATACGTCACGTTTCCGCCCATTTGAATTTTTGCCAAATCCGCATCGCTGAGGGTTTTGACGGTATCAAAGTTGCTGTACCAGGTGAAATAGGTTTTATCGTTTGGAAAAACGTACCGGAAGCCGTCTGCACCCATGTAGTACACCGCAGAGAACGATGTTCCGCGAATTAAATCGCCAGAGCTGACGGTGGATGCCGCGTGAACAGATGATGCGTTCCAAAGCTGTGCGCCGCCAAAGAGTGCAACGACGGCAAGGAAAGAGCCAAAGAAAGAAAGCGTATGTTTGATCATAGAGGGGAAGATAAGAACAAGAGTATCATATCAAAGGTTGTTTTTTGGAGGAAGCGCGGCACTGTGGGTGAGTGCAAGGTACGCATTTCGTGGATGATCGGTGCCCCAAATGGCGCTTCCCGCAATAAGAGCGTTTGCCCCTGCATTGATGATATTTTGCATGTTTTCTTGAGTTACTCCGCCATCGACTGCGATGGCGAGCGAAGGATGAATGGCGCGAATGCGGCGAATCTTTGCAAGAATCGGCTCACCAAGGAATGCGTGACCAGAATGTCCCGGTTGCACACCCATTACCAGAATACGATCGGGCAGTTGTGAAAGGACATCGATGACATCGGGTGCGGTTTCTGGGCAGAGGGCAACGCCGGTTTCTAGATCACACGCACGAATTGCATCAAGGATCGGCGATAATGGCCTAGAAATCTCCGCATGAACAATCGCCCGAATCGTTTCCGGCACAAGTGCTTTCCACTGTTCGATGATTGGAAGAGGATTCTGAATCATGCAGTGGAGCTCGATGAATGGAACGTGATCTCTCCCCCATTTATGGGGGAGTAAGGAGGGGGCTGAAGCCGAGAGGGGGCTCTCGTGAAGAGCGGTCACTGCCGCCGCATCACAAAAACACCTTGCCCCAAACATACTTCCATCAAGAATATCGACGTGCGCTGTCATCCCCGGTTCCCAAAGCCCAGGGAACATAAGCTTCTCACGAAGCTCTTCTGCGTTTTCCGCAAGGATCGAGGGGAGAATTTCCAGCATAGGTCATCGTTGGTCTTATTGGTCCTATTCCTGTACTTCGATTGCGCGAATTTCATTGACGCGCCGCATGTGCCGGGTTTCTCCCGATGGCTCCGCTGTAAGAAATGCATCCACAATAGCCATCGGCGCATCAATAGTGCTCAGCCTGCCGGCAAGGCAGAGAATATTCCCAGTATCATTGGCACGCAGGCTCCGTGCTGCATCGATCGAAAATCCAATCCCCGCACGAATCCCGTCAAACTTATTCGCTGCAATACACACGCCCTCTGCGCTCCCACAGATAAGGATTCCCACCGATCGTGGATTTTCCCGCACCGCCTGCGCCACCCGCGCCGCAAAAACCGGATAATCATCGCCCGGGCTAAGCTCGTGCGCACCAAGATCTTCCACTTCAAACTCACGATCATTCAAATGTCGCTTTACACTCTCCTTCAATGCAAAGCCCGCATGATCAGCACCAATGTAAATGATGGAAGGGGAAGACATGAAGGAAGTATAGCCCAAGAGTGTTTGGAGTGGGCTTCGGATATGAGACAATGATTATATTTTCCCCGAATATGATTAAAGCGATACTGAGCGATTACGATGGGGTACTCATTCCGGATGAGTATCGGGGCATTCGGACATTGTGTCCGGATGTAACGTTGCTTGAAAGAATCGAATCTGCGTACTACGCAACCGCGACGTGTACTGGTTTGTGGGAAGAGCTTCGCAACGCATTTGCGCTGAAGGAGAGTGACGATGAGCTTCGGATGCTTTACAACACAGAAGACGACGAGCAACGGCAATTCGAAGCACGGGTTCTTGATCGGTATCGTGAGATTCAGGGTGATTGCTTACTGCTCCTTCTTTCAAATCAAATTACCGATCGCGCGAATTATCTTCGCGCGCGTAATCATCTTGGATGTTTCGATACTCTGTATTTCTCTAATGAACTTGGTTTACAAAAACCTAACCCGGCAATTTTTGCCCTTGTTCTGGCACGCCACAACCTCTCTCCAGAAGAGGTCATCTTTATTGATGACGCACAAGAGAATATCGATGCCGCGTCAGCCCTAGGTATGCAGACCATCCACTTTACCGGGATTGAGTCCCTTGATCGCATCCGATCATTGCTTTCCTAAAATCTCTGTTTCCTGGAGCTTTTCCGTATTTTTGAGTACTATCGACATATCATTCATAAGGAGGACTTTCTCATTTTCGACCAATTTCGGTGCGCAAGGAAGAATATTCGCGAGGTGTACTTCTCGGTACATTGAGCGAATGTTCGACGCAGCAAGCCGAAAATGGGCAAAATGAGGAAGTTCTCACAATTTATCGAGCTCGGCGTTCCGATGCTCCACTTGCCTGATATGCAATCACATTCTGAACAGGAAAAAGCGGTTTTGGATTCTTGGGAGAAGAATAAAATTTTTGAACGATCGGTTGAGGAACGATCGAAAGAGAAGCGATATACGTTTTACGATGGGCCGCCGTTTGCCACGGGTTTGCCGCATTATGGGAGCATTTTGCCGTCGGTGATTAAAGATGTTGTTCCACGATATTGGACGATGAAGGGCTATAGGGTGGAGCGGGTGTGGGGTTGGGATTGTCATGGAGTGCCGATTGAAAACATGATCGAGCAGGAATTGGGATTAAAAGGCGGGAAGAAGGGTATTGAAGAGCTGGGAATTGATAAGTTTAATGCGGCGTGCCGTGCGGCGATTTTGCGGTTCGATAAGGAATGGGAGGTGATTATCAAACGTGTTGGCCGTTGGGTCGACTTCAAGCATTCGTATAAAACCATGGACAACACGTTCATGGAAAGTGTGTGGTGGGGATTTAAGCAGCTGCACGAAAAGAATCTTGTCCGTGAAGGCAAACGAGTTATTTTGTACTGTCCGCGCTGCGCAACTCCACTCAGCAACTTCGAAATCGCGATGGACAACTCGTACAAGGACGTTGAAGACAATTCGTTGTACGTGAAATTTAAGCGAAAAGATGCAGAGAATGAATATTTCTTGGCGTGGACGACGACGCCATGGACGCTCCCCGGCAACGTCGGCTTAGCTGTCGACCGCGATGCGGAATACGTGAAAGTGCAGACCGGCGATGAGTTCGTCTGGATGGCGAAGCAGTGTATGGAGAGAACCCTCCCCCTTTTCAAGGGGGAGTCGGAGGGGGTCTCGAATGGCGTCGTGATTGAATCCCTCCCTGGATCCTCTCTCCTCAACATCGAATACGAGCCCCTCTATTCCTACATGCCCACCGAGGGCAAAAAGGCGCATTACATTCTGCCGGCAACGTTCGTTTCCCTCGACGATGGATCCGGAATTGTTCATACGGCTGCCGTGTTCGGTGAAGACGACTATAAGCTTGCGCAAGAGTTCGATCTTCCATGTGTTCCCACTCTCGATGACCAAGGTCGGTTCCTTGATATCGTTGAGCCACTCAAGGGTGTGTTCTACAAAAAAGGTGAGCAGTGGGTGATCGACGATCTGACGAGCAGGAATTTGGTGTGGTCGTCGACGAAGTTTATGCACTCGTATCCGATGTGCTATCGATGCTCGACTCCGTTGTATTACAACGCGGTGCCAGCATGGTTCATCGATGTGCAGTCGTTGAAACCGGAGTTGATTGCGCAGAACGAAAACATTAATTGGTACCCAGAGCACCTCAAGAAAGGGAGATTCGGCAAAGGTCTTGAAACCGCACCAGATTGGAACATTTCTCGCTCTCGGTACTGGGGAACGCCAATGCCAGTATGGGTGGCAGAAGATGGCACACGCCGTGTTCTCGGTTCATTCGATGAGTTGAAGACATGGGCGGTTGATCCTTCGTGTGTTGAAACGCTCACCGATTATCATCGTGAGTTTATTGACCCCATCGAGGTATGGGTTGACGATGCAAAAACGAAGAAGGGCAAGCGCATTCCAGAAGTGTTTGATTGCTGGGTGGAGTCTGGCTCTATGCCATTCGCCGCAATCCACGCGCCGTTTGAGAATAAGGAACAGTTCGATCACGCATTCCCAGCGCAATTCATCACGGAGTACATTGCGCAGACCAGAGCATGGTTTTATGTCATGCATGTCATGTCGGTAGCGCTCTTCGGCAAGAATTCGTATGAAAACGTGTTGACGACGGGAACGATTCTCGCTGCGGACGGATCGAAGATGAGTAAGTCAAAGAAGAATTATCCTGATCCCACGATTCTTATCGAAAAGCACAGCGCGGATGCTCTTCGATTCTATTTGATGTCTCAGCCGTTGGTGAATGGAGAAAATCTGTTGTTCAACGAATCCGGGGTCGAGGAGGTCTCCAAAAAGTTCATCACCATCATGAAGAACGTGGTGTCGTTCTACGGTTTGTACAAGGAGCACGATGATGGTCGTGAACCATCGAACATGCACGTGCTCGACCAATGGATCACGGCACGGATCGATGAGACGCTTGAGGCGGAGACCGCCGCCATCGAACGCTACGACCTTTCCGATGCCGCCCGATCCCTCCAATCCTTCGTCACCGATCTTTCCACATGGTACGTTCGCCGTTCGCGTGATCGCGTGAAGAATAGTGGCGACGATCGCGCTGAAGCGCTTGCGACTCTCCGATCGACCCTCACCACCTTCTCAAAGATGCTCGCGCCATTCATGCCGTTCCTAGCAGAAATGATGTACCGCGATGTTGCCGGTGCCTCCGAATCCGATTCGGTTCACCTTCAGTCGTGGCCTCAGACGAGTACGCGACCTCTCCCCCTTTATAAGGGGGAGTCGGAGGGGGTGGGGAGTAAGGGGGAGGTCGTGACAGCGATGGGCGAAGCCCGCGCCATCGTTTCCCGCGTGATGGAGGCTCGCGACAATGCTGGCCGTTCCGTGAAACAAGCGCTTGGATCGATGAAAATTACGACGCCGACCGGAGCTATCGAACCAGGAATTCTCGAAGTGATTCTTGATGAGGTTAATGTAAAGACTGCAACAGTGGTGAAGGGTGCTGAGCTTGCGGTCGATGTCGATACTACACTTACCCCAGCATTGATCCGCGAAGGCATGGCACGTGAGGTAACTCGTCGGGTGAATGGGATGCGTAAAGAGGCGGGGATGACCATTGCGGATCGCATTGTCCTCCGCGTGTTCTCGGTAAGCGACGAGGTCAAGATGATGTTTGAGGAGTACAAAGATTCTCTTCAAGCCGACACCCTCTCGTCATCGGTCGCATGGGACCAATGCGACCCATCAGATTCTTCCGCAATCACTCAATCCTTCCGCGTTGCAGAACAGGACATCACGATTGGATTTATACGAGCATAGAATGGCTAATATTAGCCAAATACTATTGACAAAACCGTGATTTTGTGGCATAGTAACGCCATGGACAGTCGTATCTGCCGAAGAAAAGAAGGTTCATGAAAATCAAAACTCCCGCCCTTCGGCGGGAGTTTTGTTGTAGAATATATGTCTTATGCGGGGAATCCATGTGTTCGGGGAGCTTTCTGGATGCGACTCTTCGACATTGATCGATATCGATAGCGTTTTGCGTCGTGTGCGGGAGATCATCGATTCGGCGGGGCTGTCTCGAGTTTCAGAAGCGATGCACGTTTTTCCAAATGGTGGGTATACATTTGTGATTTGCCTTGCAGAGTCGCATCTTGCGGTGCATACGTGGGTCGACGAGCGATTGGTAACGTTAGATGTTTTTATGTGCAACGTCACGAAAGATCATTCGGCGGATGCGCAGAGAGTGTTCGACGAGGTTTCAGTAGTATTTCATCCAGAACACCGTCATGTGCAAACGGTGGAGCGTTAACGCTGAAACCATCGTTGCCAACCCTCATCGTAGAGACGGACGAGAATTTGATTATCGAGTGTGTTGATTGCGGTATCGATCTTTTGCATATCGGTATCGAGCACAAAGAGCGTTGGGAGAATGTCTGGCGTGAGGTATTTTGTCGGCACATCAATGGTGAACGAAGGCAGAGTGGTGTTGGACGCAAGAACAAACCCCCATGGGCCAAATGACGGAACATTCACGGTATACGGCAGAACAGTGCCGAAGACTGCATTGAGTGTATTGGCAATGCACCAATAGGCAGAACGCGAAAAGTACGGAGACGTTGCTTGCGTCACAACGGTGCCACCAACGGCAAGATGTTGCGCAACGAGTCTGTAGAATTCCGTAGTGTAGAGCTTTCCGAGCGCGATGTCGTTCGGGTCAGGGAGATCGATGAGAATCACGGAGTATCGTTCATTCGTTTGCTCAAGATACGTTTGTGCATCTTGGTTGACGACGGTAACTTTTGGATTTTGAAGCGCATGCTCGTTTAATGCGACGATAAGGGGGTGGGCTGTTCCCAGTGCGGTCATTGCAGGATCGAGATCGACAAGAGTTACACGTCGAACTTCTGAATAGTTGAGAACTTCTCGTGCCGCTAAACCGTCACCGCCACCAAGAATAAGAACGGATTCGCGTGTTGCCGCGGCGCTCATCGGAATATGAACGAGCGCTTCATGGTAGCGATATTCGTCGATACTGCTGAATTGTAAACTTCCATTGAGGAATAATCGAAGATCGTCGTGGAATTGTGTGAGAACGATATTTTGATAGAGCGATTGTTTGGAATAGAGGATTTCATCGCTATAGAGCTTTTGTTCAAAGAACGATACTGCCGGTGCGGTAAAAGAAACACCGATGAAAAGAAAAACGGCAGCAAAGAGCGTTGCGATGCCAAGGCGTTTGCCGTGAGCGATGTGTGAGCGGAACGCAAAGAGGGTTATTGCCGCGGCGATAATGTTGATGATGCCAATGGCAAAGGCGGATCGCATCAATCCAAGTTGCGGTAACAAGAAGAGTGCAAAGGCAACTGACGCAAGAAGTGATCCAAGATAATCGGCAGTAAACACGTGGGCGACGGCATGGGAAAGCTTTTGATGTTGCTCAACGATGCGGGTCATGATGGGAATTTCAAAGCCGATCAGTGTACCAATCGCGCCGATGGAGAGTAGGACGCAGAAGTAAAAATAGGGCGTAAATGTGAACGCCGCATAAAGAAAGAGCGTTGAAAATCCACCAACGATACTCAAGAGAATTTCAATGAAAATAAATTTTTCCAGCAAACGGTGCTCGATGCGCTTTGAGAGCAGTGATCCGAATCCCATGAAGGAAAGAAAGAGCCCGATGGTGAGCGAAAAATGCGTAATGCTATTCCCAAGAAAATACGACGAAACACTGCCCATGAGCAGTTCATAGGCGAGTGCGCACATGGCAACGAGAAATGTCGATGCAAGCAATGCGCCAACCTTCCGGTACGACGACGTTTCGGTTGGCATAGAGCGTTATCCGTGAATGGCAGCGGCGATAATGATGCATGTGCCAAGAATGCCGCTCCCAACCACAATCGCAAGGGCGGTGTTTTGATCCTTCGCGAGCTGTTTGCCTAAATGACCAGGCGTCATCATGTCCATCACAAAGAACGATACTAATGCTAACGCGAGACCAATGGCACCAAAGAGCACAGATTCAAGGACACTGATCCAAAGAAGGTCCATATAAAGGTTTAGGACTTTCTCATTTTAGGATAGTTTCGATGAAGATCGAGGAAAATTCGTAAGACGTACTTCATGGTACGTTGAACGATTTTCCGATGATCTGACCCCGCCGTTCGCGAACAGCGGGGTGAGTCGAAAATAGACAAAATGAGGAAGGACTAAGATTATTTTCCAACGTCGGTTCCTCCGCCCGTTGTACTGCGTGAATTAAAAATGCTGCGTAGCCCTCGGCGTGACGACGAAGATGTGCACGGAACGGTGGTGACCGTTCCATCTTCTGCGGTGGTGGTACAAGGTTGCCGATCGCTCCACATCCATGACCCTATGATGGCTGCGCCACCAAGACCAAGCACAGCAAGAAGAGTTTTCACATTGAATGGCATATGCAGGAAAAGTATACCGTACAATTTTCCTTCATGTTGAATAGTATTTATTTGGCTAATATTAGCCGAATACTATTGACAAAAGTCCATTTTTATGGCATAGTAACGCCATGGACAGTCGTATCTAGTCGGGCTTTCGCCTTTCGCCTTTGGTCTCTTTTCGAATCAGCTCATCGGAAACGTCTTCAACGTACCAAGAAGTACGTCTCAGACGATTTCCTCGATCTTCATCGAAAATAGCCTCAAATGCGGAACCCCTATCACGCATACACATCGAGATCACCAAAACTCCCGCCCTTCGGCGGGAGTTTTGGTACACTAGAGCCATGTCTCTTGATTCACTGACGAGCTTGATTATTTCTCCACGGAACGACGTTGAGTCGATGACGATTGTTGCGCTTGCGGAGGCATTGCATATTCCGTGCATTGTTTCGGCACAGCCACATGGGGCAACGCTGGATGTTGAGCCTGGATTGATTGATCGTATTCGGGAGGCGAATCCGGTGGCGCACGACATCGTGATTGTTGAAATGCCCAGCATTGCAAAGGAAGATGCGCTGCGTGAGCTGGGGTTTGATGTGCATATCGTCGACCATCATCGGTACGAAACGCTCGATAGAATGCAGAAGGAAAGCTCGTTGGAGCAGGTGCGAGCACTTTTTGACATGAACGATGCAGCGGTTGCTGCTGCGGGATTTGATCCAGTGTTGATTCGTGGTGTGGGGCTCATCGATCGTGGATTTGTGTGGGAATTAGCAAAAGAGCATGTACCCGAGGCTGATCGCAAGCGGATGATTGCATATTATCGTGCGCAAAATACGATACTCGATCCAGATCAGATACAGGGAGAGCGTGCCGCAAAGAAGGCGTGGGATGCGCGAAGCGTGATCGAAGGTGTGATCGTCGTTTCTGTCACCGATCCCGCATTGCGGATTCGTGAATCCCTTTCATTTCTTGCCGCAGAAGCATTCGCGGAGGCTCCGGCAACGATCATTCATCAGCCTGGGCGTATGGCATATATGCAAGAAACATCTACGGCATCGGTATTGCAGCGTACCTTTGGCGGATTCACATTTGGACAAGATTTGTGTTGGGGAAAACCGGTGGATGCGCAGGGGAATATTCCAAGCGTCGAAGAAATTCTTGCCGCGCACCACTTGGCACTGATGACGCGATGACTATGGACGACACCCACGATGACGTTTTTCTTCTTGCGCAAAAGGACGCTGAACGCATTATGGCGGAAAAGCCGAGTGTATTCGAGGCGTTTTTCGCAATGATCGCGATTGCGCCTTCAGGGAAGGACGTGATTGCGCCACAATATTCCGATCGTCGGAATGAGATTCTTCGGCGATTTGGCTTAGAGAATGCGTATGAAAAATTTCTCATCGAGCTGTGTTGGAGCTATCCAGACAGTACAGATTTTTTCTCCACGCCGGGGAATGAGGCGGAATTTGCCACATTTCCAGCGCGAGCAGGGAAAGCGGGGCTGAATGTTGGGCTATTTCTCGATGCCTTACTTGCCGCTGTCCTCATCGATGATCGGAAAAAGCATCCAGGCACACTCGAAGCGTTTCATCGTTTTGTTGCAGCAGAATACGTCGTTATGCCCGAGCGCTTTGCGGCACGACAGGCGCAGCAGGCGCATGCGCGAAAACTTCGGATGAAGGCGATTTTGCGGGAATGCGGTTTAGCGCCAGAGATGCTATTCGAGCGCCTCAATATTGGTTTAGGACCGGAACGTGGTGTGGTTATGGAGGGCGTGTACGAAATGATTCGTGGAGAATCCGTGGGTGCACAATTTGGTATTCATACCGAATATCTTCAGGAATGTGCACGAAATGCCGCGGGTCAGCTTTCGAAGGAAGGGCTTTCCGTGTAAAATGCGTTCATATGATCGCCTCTCTTGATGGCATTGTTTCCGGCATCGAATCCGATGGAATCCTTTTGGAAGTGAATGGTATTGGGTACCGGGTGTACATGGGCCGGGTGCAGACGGAAGTTGGCGACAGATTGCGGTGCTGGATTAGCGAAATTATTCGGGAGGATAAGCACGACCTATACGGATTCGCGCATCGAACTGATCAGGCGTTGTTTGAACAGTTGATGAGCGTTTCTGGTGTTGGCCCGAAACTTGCGTTAAAGATTCTTTCCGTTGGCACCACGGAAGACGTTGTACGACATATCCAAATGGACGACGTGGCATTTCTCACGTCGATCAGCGGCGTGGGGAAGAAAACCGCACAGAAGATTATTTTGGATTTGAAGGGTGTGCTTGTTTTGGAGAATACGAATAATGCTTCGAATACGACCTATTCAGAAGTTTCAGACGCATTAGAAAGTCTTGGCTATTCAAAAGCGGATATTGCCGACATCGCGAAGGACATTCTTGGAGAAACCACAGAATCCCGCGTGAAATCTGCACTGAAACTGTTATCGCGTCACGTATGAGCGTCGAATATACCCAAGAACAGTGGAATGCCCTTGTCGCACCATTCGCGCCCATCAGTGGTGCATTTTTGCAGAGCTTTGCCTGGGGAGAGTTTCAGCAATCGCAGGGAAGGGAAGTGAAGAGAATAGTCGTGAACGTGAACCCTCTTTTATTTATGGGGGAGTTAGGAGGGGGCGGGGGACCGAGGGGGGCTGAGCCGCAGGGGACTCGTACCGCGATCGCTCAAGCGGTGAAGTTGAAGGCACCTCTCCGCATGACGTACTGGCTGGTGCCGAAGGGCCCAATTGGCGACGCGTCATCGACGGCGATGCGAGATAGCGTGGTCGCTGCACTCGGAGCTAGCACCGATTATATCCGCACCGAATCCGCAGAACGCCTGCCACGATCGATCGCCACGAAAGACATGC
Organism: Candidatus Uhrbacteria bacterium; assembly: GCA_943358395.1. GTDB lineage: Bacteria > Patescibacteriota > Patescibacteriia > UBA9934 > UBA9934 > CAIKHN01. Next base: position 31,535 of record CALRGY010000002.1, read on the forward strand.
ACCCCCACACCACACGTCTTATCGACCTTACGCAGGGATACGATGCAGTTTTTGGTGATTTTCATACTCGCGTGCGATACAACACGAGGCTTGCAAAGAAGAAGGGCGTGATCTGCGAATTCGTTAGCCTCGACCGTTTTGAGGAATTCGTTGAACTCATGAAGCAAACCGCCGAGCGAGACGAGTTTTCGATTCACGAGATCGCGTATTACCGATCGATGATCGAAAGGCTCGGCGCCGAGCCATCGTGCCACGCAAAGCTGGCCATTGCATCGAAGGATGGCACGCCCCTTGCTGCCACGCTCACCATCGACGCATTCGGTACAAGAACGTATCTGCACGGCGCATCCGGAAATATGATGCGCGAGCTGAAAGCAACCCACGTTCTGCAAGACTTCGTCATCCACGATGCCATCACTTCCGGCATGATCCGTTACGATTTCTGGGGCATCGCCCCCGAAGGATCCTCATCAAAACATCCCTGGGCCGGCATCACCGAATTCAAAAAAGCCTTCGGAGGATACGTCTATGCCACCGCCGGAACATTCGATATTCCAGTGAATATTCCAAAGTACATCATCTATCGTGTAGCAAAAGCGGTGAGGGGAGTGGTGAGGTGATGAGGGGTTTTCGAATTTTAGGCTATTTTCGGTGCGCAAGGAGCAAAGTTCGTGAGACGTACTTAACGGTACGTTGAACGAATTTGTGACGAAGTAAGCCGAAAAGAGACAAAATGGGAAAACCCTAAATGAGTTACGGCAGCAAACTAAACTTTTCCTGATGAATCCTGTGATGCGGCACTTTGAGAGCTAAAAGTTGAGTACGGATGGCGGCAACCATGCCTTGGGGGCCGCAGAGGAAGATGTCGGTGTTTTTGGGATCGAGGTGGCGTAAGGCGGCTTCGGCGGTGAGGAAGCCTTGCTCTTTGCTTTTCCACAACACCACGTTGAGATTCGGTTTTTGTGCACGCATGCGGGCAATATCGTCGGCAACGGCGTTCTCTGTTTCGTCGGAAATAGCATAGAACAGAGTGGCGGAGTATTCGCTGGGGAGGGATTCCGCGAAGGCAAGAAACGGGGTGATGCCAATACCGCCAGCAATCCAGCACTGCGTTTTTCCGCCGGCGTTGTACGTAAAGCTTCCGTACGGCCCTTCCACCATTGCTTCGTCACCGATAACAATATTTTGGAGGGTATTCGTGAAGTCGCCGAGTTTTTTCGCCACAAAACGAATAGAGCCGTCGGCACTAGACCCGGCGATGGTGAATGGATGCTCTTCAGCCTTCACGCCGTTGCTCATGTACGTGACGTAGGCAAACTGCCCCGGGCGAAGATCGAAGCCCTGGTTTTTTGGCGTTAATGTTACGTCAACGAATTTTTCGTTTACCACGCGAACGTTGGTAACGACATACGGTGTTCGATGCACAAAAAGCTTATGAAACAGCACACGGTACACAATAGCGAGCACACCAAGTCCCAGGAAGAGCACAAAAAGGATGCGGAGCGCGGGGACGGATTGAATGCCGCCAGAAATGAAAATGCCATGGAGTGCGCCAAGAAGGAACGCGAGGGCAAGGTATCGGTGCACTTTTTTCCAAATATGGTACGGCAGGCGAATGTAATATGTGCACACAATGCAGAACGCCATGAGAATCAGCCCTAGAACGCCAAGGGTTTTAATGATGTCACCCACGGGAAGTAAGAATAGCGCAGCATCTTTGGGGGAAAATTGCGCAATCGGCCACACAAGAAAGAGGGGATGGAGGAGAAGCGCGATGAGTGCGCCGGTGCCGATGAGCTGATGCGCCCGATACGACTGCCCAAGGCTGCCGAAGATTTTTTCTTGCACCGGCAAGCGAACGGCGAGGAGTAGCGCGAGGGTAAAAGCGGCAAAGCCAATCACGCCTAATGTGCTACCAATGAAGTTCATCGAAAGCGTTGGCGACGTTGCACTGAGCCAGAGGGCTAAGGGAAGGGTGAGAAAGAGCGTGACGGGAATGGTGCCGGTGGGGATGCGCATATTGCTGGATAGGATAGCGGAAAATTCTCATCTTGTGCACAGCAAAAACAGACGTTGAACACATTCTGTACACAGGCGTGATAAAATACAGGAATGAGAATTGGAATCGACGCAAGATTCTATGGTCCACGCGTTGGCGGTGGCGGCTTAGGTCGTTACACTGAGGAGTTGGTGACGGCGTTGCAAGCGGTGGATACAGAAAATGAATATGTGCTGTTTTTGGGGAAAGAGAACATGCATGAATGCCGAATTACGAATGCGAAGTTTACGAAGCGTATGGTCGACGTACCGTGGTATTCGCTGGCAGAGCAGACGCAGATGCCCCGGCACATTGCGCTTGCGAAGGTGAATATCATGCACTATCCACACTGGAATATCCCCATGTTTTCCCGTGTGCCGTTTGTGGTAACCATCCATGACCTTATTCTCCTTGAAGACCAAGCTTCTGCGCGTGCAACAACTCAGAATGCGTTTGTGCACGGCATAAAAAGCATTGCGCATCGGCTGGTGCTGGAGGCAGCAATCCACCGAAGCAAGCACATTGTCGCGATATCCGAATATACGAAACGATCGATTCTTGAGCATTTCCGTGTTCCAGCAGGGAAAATATCGGTGGTGCATAACGGCGTGCGCCCGCCCCACGGCGCAGAAACCGTTTCGCTCGAATCATTGGGCATCGATGAACCGTACATCCTTTCCGTGGGCAATGCGTATCCACATAAAAATATCGAAACGACGCTTCTCGCATTTCGTGCGCTGTGCGATTCCGATGCGCGCACCATGCTTGTTCTTGCCGGAAAGCGCGATATGTTCACGAAAAAGCTGGAAGCGTTTGTACGAGAGATTGGTATTCCGCAGAATCGTATTCGGTTTATCGACACGCCAAGCGATGCGGTGCTCGCGAGGTTGTATACTAGCGCTGTACTCTTTGTGATTGCTTCACGCATTGAAGGCTTTGGCATTCCGCCGTTAGAGGCATTGGCGTTCGGTGTGCCTGTTGCGGCAAGCCGAGCGTCATCATTACCGGAAGTGTTGGGGGAAACGGTGCGATATTTTGAGCCCAATGATGCCAGTGCTCTTACGGCACTGATGCGCGATGCTATGCACCGCCCAGAACAATGGGAACGGTTCCGTGTTCCTGGCATGCGGCGTGCAGAGGGGTATTCGTGGAAAAAGGCAGCCACAGCAATGCGTGATGTCTATCGAAATTTTGCAGATCGACGATTGTGAAACACATTCAGCACATCACTCCCATGTATGACGACGCTGTACCAGAGCGTTTTTTGAGTGCAGCAGCACAGAGCGATGAAAAAAAGCTCCTCATTCACCATGGTACCGGGAACCCGTCGCCGTATATCGTGAAGCTTTCTCGAGGCACCGATGCACCATCGACCGCGGGGACGGCAGATGCAATCCAGGCGCTTGCTGCAAGCCTCATTATCGATGGTGACGATGATAGTGGCACCATCGAAATGGAACATGAAGACCTTGGTATAGATTTTGCAGATATTTCCAGTCAGTTGCGTGAAAGAGACGTTGCGTATGGTGTGCGGATGATTCCTCAAGAAAAATCATCGGCATCCATTGAATTTCCACGACGTCCCGTTTCCCTTGATGACGCATTGGCGGCGTATGTCGATCCAGCGATTTCGTTGGAGGCATTCGTTCCGATCACATCGGTCATGGAAGAGGTGCCTCTGGAACAGATTGCACAAGAGCAGCGCACGCCCAACACCGTTGCTCCCGATTCTTCGTTGCGGCGCGTGATGCGTTTTGAATGGGGCTTTTTCCATCATTTGCCAACGCGCGCCTTGGGCGCATTCGTCCTTTTATCGTTTATCGTGGTGCTTCCCCTTCATGCCATGCAGGTGTTTTCTGGAACCGCTCATCAGGTGAATGCGGTGAAAGATGTTGGGTTTGCAGCATTGGATGATGTTTCACGGGCGACAGATGCGCTTGCCGCAAAAGATTTTTCTGCCGCAGGAGATGATTTTTCTGCTGCAGCGGAAAAGTTTGCATTTGCGCAGGAATCGTTGGGCGGTTTACATGCTGGCGTGGTGGCACTGGTGAATAGCATTCCGCAAACGGACAGAACCTATGAATCCGTGCGTGGATTAGTCACTGCAGGCCAAGAGCTTTCGCAAACAGCGTCTATCATGAGTGAAGCAATGCAGGGGATTCCGTCGCAGTCGTCTACAGATGTTGTGACAAAGTTGAATTTGCTCGGTGCGTATATTGAAAATGCATTGCCGCATGCCTTGGCAGCAGAAGCGGCGCTGGCAAAGGTGCGTACAAGCGTGGTGCCGGCAGAGTACACTGCAACTATCGCGCGACTGCAGGCAGATGCGCCGATGGTTGCAGCATCCATGCAGGAATTTGTACGGTTTATTCATACCCTTACGTTTGTACTGGGGGGCAATAGCACCATGCGGTACTTGGCGCTGTTTCAAAACAATACGGAGCTGCGCCCCACGGGTGGATTTGTGGGGAGCTTCGCAGAGATCAGTATGAATAACGGCGCGATTGCTGCAATGCGCCTGCCAGGTGGCGGCACGTACGATACACAGGGGCAGCTAGATACTTTTGTTGCTGCACCAAGGCCGTTGCAGCTTATTAACCCCCGATGGGAGTTCCAGGACGGAAATTGGTTCCCAGATTTTCCTACGTCGGCAAAAAAGATGCAGTGGTTTTATGAGCATGCTGGTGGCCCCACCACAGACGGCGTTGTGGCAGTGAACGCCACGTTTGTCGAAAAGCTTCTTGAGGTGATTGGCCCTATTGAAATGCCAGAATATGGCGTAACCCTCAATGCGGAGAATTTTGTATTTACCACAGAAAAAGCTGTAGAAATTGATGCCGACAAAACCAAGAACACGCCAAAGGCATTTTTAGGAGACCTTGTGCCGCGGGTGATTGAAAAAATAAAGGGAGCAGATGCACCAACATTCATGAAGATTCTGCTCTTGATTGAGCGAGGGCTTGCAGAAAAAGACATTCAGCTTTCGTTCCGTGACAATGACGCGCAAAAATTGATTGCAGATTTGGGTTTTGACGGTGCCGTGCGCCAAACCGATGGAGATTACCTCATGGTCGTGAATACCAACGTTGGCGGAGGAAAGACAGATGCAGTGATTGATCAGCAGGTAGACGTTGTAGTAGACATTGCGGAAACGGGGACTATCGATCACGCGTTGACGCTCACGAAAACGCATCGCGGCATGGCAAATGCGGTGTTTACTGGAAAAAATAACGTTGATTATGTGCGGTTTTATGTTCCAGAGGGCAGTGTATTACTTTCTGCGGATGGTTTTGAACCACCGCCAGAATCGCTCTTTGAATCATCGAGCGTCCCCTTGGGTGTTGATGACGATTTGTCTGTCGTGATGTCTGAAGAATCGCGCGATGCGCTTTTGGGAATAGATACGTGGAACGAATTTGGAAAAACAGTGTTTGGTGGGTGGATGCAAACAGCTCCAGGGGAAACGCAGGTGGTGCAATTGTCGTATCGCATTCCGCAGGTGCTTTTTCGTGACGAGGGCAGTACATCGGTGTTTGCACGTGCGCGCAATGCACTGGGGCTTGGTACGCACGATGGATATTCCCTTTTTGTGCAAAAACAATCTGGCGTGGTGTCGCGCGACACCACGGTACGTGTATCCGTTCCAAGCACGATGCATACCGCATGGACGAATGTTACAGGCGCAGACACGAATATAGTGACGTTTCAGAATACTCATGATGTTTTTTCCGGATGGTTATTGAAAAAATAAATGTAGGACTTCCTCATTTTGTCTATTTTCGACTCACCCCGCTGTTCGCGAACGGCGGGGTCAGATCATCGGAAAATCGTTCACCCCGCTTCTCGCGAGAGGCGGGGTCAACGTACCATGAAGTACGTCTCACGAATTTTCCTCGATCTTCATCGAAACTAGCCTAAAATGAGAAAGTCCTAAAACATATGCTTACTAAACGTCGGCACCACGAAAAGCATCCAAAACACGCGGCAGCAGAAATTGCGCAAAGCCTCTCTGCTATTTACGGCAGCGAGCGTGGCGATTTAAAGGTGCTCACCAAGGGCGAATCGTGGGCAACGTGGTTTCTGAAACGCGTGATTGCGACGTTGCTGGTGGTGTGTGTGCTGGTGTTTGGTGGGTTTGCGGTGTATTGGAAATTCTTTGCCACGAGCCACGAGGGGAAACCACTAACGATGACGTTTATCGCACCGGATGTGCTGCAAAGCGGTGCATTAGCAACAATTGAGGTGCAGTACGCAAACGCCACGGCGTATCCACTGACGGGTGTAGAAATTGATGTGAATCTTCCTTCCGGCTTTGCGTTACGTGCATCGGAGCCTTCTGCAACGAATGTGAAAGATTTGGTGTTCGATGTTGGCACGATTTCAGGGAATACGGACGGAAAGATTGTCATCAACGGCGTGTGGAATACAGACGTTCCTAGCACAGCAGGCATTCAGGCATTGGCGCGGTATCAGCCTGCAAATTTTAATGCGGAGTTCCACGATATCGTCACGAAAACCATTACCACGACGGAAAGCACCACCGCACTCACGATTGATGCCCCGCTGACGGCAAATGTTGGGGAAGCGGTGACGTATACCGTTCATGTGAAAAACACGGGAACAGAAATTCTCCCTGCGCCGCGTGTGGCATTAACATTGCCTGCAGGGTTTTTTGTACAGACGAGTACTCCGGCGTTTGCTCCGGGTGAAGGATTTGCGCTCACGCTTCCCGACATTGCTCCGAGTACTGAATCGATCATCACCGTGACGGGGGCGTTCGCCTCTGATGTAATGGGAGAGCAAATCATCATGGGAGCAAGCGGCATTGCAGGTGAGCGATTTTCTGTACAAGCAACAGCCACGATGCAAACAGACGTGAAAGGGAGTGCGCTTGCACTCACCATGGTGGGTAACGGTACGCAAGGCACGGTGATCGCAGATCCAGGATCGCTGCTTCGCTTGGCGCTCCGCATAGAGAATATGAGCGATACGGCGGTGAGTGACGCGACGGCGCTTTTAGATTTTACCGCGGAAGATAATATTCCAATTGACTGGAAGACGGCAGTGCTTGGTGGGGGAAGAATTACGGCAAAGGGCATTGTATTCGACGCAAAGGCACTGGGAGTTCTTGCGCCCGGAACACACAAAACGCTCGACCTTGCTTTTCCGCTGAAAACCGATCTTTCTGCGGTGAGTAGCGCATTTTCCATCGCCTTCAGCGCAACACGCGGTGCTATTACTGTGCAATCGGCTCCGCTTTCCGTGGTGCTCAATTCAGATGCCGCTGTAATAAGTGCACTTCGGTATTATGACGACGACGGCGCACCGCTTGGGAGTGGTCCATTGCCGCCAACCGTTGGAACAGCAACGCATTATCGTGGGGTGTGGGGTATTGCCAGTGGTGCGCATGGCTTGGAAGACGTTACGGTTTCTGCAACGCTCCCTAGTGGTGTGGCATGGGACGATTTTGCCACAGTTACCAGCGGCACACTTGCCTTCGATCCTGTTCAACGTATTGTACGCTGGAGTATTGCAAGCATTCCTGCCGGTTCTCCAATGATCACTGCCCGATTCAGCGTTGCGCTTACCCCAACATCTGCAGACGTTGGTTTGATAAAAACCGTCGTCGGCAAAACCGTTCTCACCGCAAAAGACAGCACCACGAGCGCCACCATTGAACGCTCCACCGAAGCCATTACCACCGAGTGTATCGGCGACCTGTATGCGGAAGGGAAGGGGGAAGTGAGGAAAGAGTAATCCTCTATTGATACGGTGGCTATATATAGCAAAAGAAAACGTAAGTAATTTAATTAGGACTTTCTCATTTTAGGCTATTTTCGGTGCGCAAGGAGCAAAGTTCGTGAGATGTACTTAACGGTACGTTGAACGAATTTGCGACGCAGCAAGGTATGAAGTAAGCGCTTCGCTTTACTTCATACCAAGCCGAAAAGAGACAAAATGAGAAAGTCCTATTAATATTTCTGTGTGGCGTGGTGCAGCGCATCGAGGATAACTGCTCCCGTTTTCTTCCATGAAAAGTGCTGCGCGCGTTCGGTGCCTCGTTTTCGAAGGAGGGCACGGAGCGGGGTGCCGTGGGGTTCCTCGATGATTTGGTGGAGAGCATTGGCGATATCGGTGATGTTGAGGGGGTCGATGAGGAGTGCGGCGTTGCCGGTGACATCGGGTAGTGATGATGAAATGCTGGTGATGACGGGCGTGCCGCATGCCATCGCTTCAAGAACCGGAAGCCCGAAGCCTTCGTAGAACGACGGGAAGAGAAGCGTTGTTGCGCCGCGAAGCAATGCGGCTTTATGTTTTTCGGGGACATAGGAAAGCTCGCGGATGTCTGCGGAATATGGGGACGTACGAATGGCGGCATCGAGTGCTCGCGTTTTCCATCCTGTGGTGCCGGCAAGAACCAGGGGGAGCGTTTCGGTGCTGCGGGATCGGAATTGGGTATAGGCGAGCACCACGCTTTCTAAGTTTTTGCGTGGTTCTCGTGTAGCAAGCGCAAGAAGATAGGGGTGATTCAAATCGTACGCGGCGCGATATGAGCGGTCTTGTGACTGTTCTCGGGCAGCATAGACGGCGTGGTCAACGCCAAGAGGTGCAACGGTAATACGTTCTTCAGGGATTCCGTAAAAGTGTGAAGCATCGTTTTTACTGTGTTCGGAAACAGCAATCACGCGTTTTGCCTGCAGAAATACCTTTTCTTCATTCGTCGCTTTTGCACGCAGATGATCTTTCCACGTGAAGCATTCTGGTGCCGCGCGAAGTGCGGCATCGTGAAAGAGAACAACGTATGGCAGTGCGGTTTTGCATACATGAGCATGGGGAAAGAGCCATGCGTCTGGCAGGGTAGGGAGAAAGCGTTCCATGGTTGGCCCATGGGGAAGCGTCCAGAGTGCGCTGGCAAGTTTGTTGGGAAGGGAAAGGGGAACAACCGTAATATTCAGCTCTCGAAACACGGGAATGTTCATGAGTGTTTCTTGTGTGCCGGTAGAAAAAAGAACGAAGTGATCGTTGGGTGATTGATGCGCCATTGCGCGAATAACGGATTCCGTTACAACCCCAACTCCGGTTTTATGTGCAGCCGTGAGCGAACGAATATCAATAGCGATATTCATAATCGTTTATGCTCGTGATTCCCACGCATGTGTTACCACGTCATGCATAGCTTTACGGAAATTTGCCACAGAGAATTGTTCGGCGTGCGCTTTAATTGCAGCGGGATTGAAACGTTTTTCGTCAAAGTGCAATACAGTATCTGCCAATGCTTCCCACGATTGTTCAGAAAAAAGGGTTCCAGTAACGCCCTCAATTACCGTTTCCGTCGCCCCTCCCTTATTGAACGCAATAACCGGTCTGCCTGCCGCCATAGACTCTACAGCAGTAATGCCAAAATCTTCTTCGTGTGGGTGAATAAAGGCAATCGCTTCAGAAAAGAGCCGGGCACGTTCACTGTCTGTAACCCGTCCCATAAACGTAATATTCTTTCCTGCCATTGCACGAAGCTTTGCTTCTTCCGGACCAGTGCCAAAAACAATAAGAGGAATGCCAATGCGGGTAAATGCGGCAATAACGATATCGTACCGTTTGTACGACACAAGCCGCCCGCCAATAAGAAATGCAGTTTTTTGCGCAGCGCTGATAGAGAATTCATCTGTACTGACGGGCGGATGAATAACGACGCTTTCTTTGCCGTAATACTTCCGAATGCGTTGCTGGACGGTTTTGGAATTGGCAACAAACACATCAACGCGATCTGCAGCAAGTTTGTCCCAGCTCCGCAAAACGCTTTGTATAATCGGGAGGAGCGCTTTGACGAACCATGGTGCATGAAGCTCGTTCACATAGCTTGCGGCATCGCTCCACAAATAGCGGGTGGGAGTGTGACAATAGCAGATATGAATGGCATTGGCGTTTGTGACCACGCCTTTTGCAAAACCACTCGAACTCGAAATGACGACGTCGTATTCCTGGAGCGGATACTGCTCTGTCGCAATCGGCATGAGGGGAAGGAGCCATCGCATAAAGCGGAGTGCCCCAGGAATGCGCTGAAGGAACGATGTGCGAATATCTTTATGCCCAAAAACAGGTTCCATCTGTTCTTTGCTGTAGAGCAACGTGAAGGTTGGTGCGAATGGCCACAGGGTTTGGAGCACTTCAAGTACGCGTTCGGCACCACCAAGTTGCGTTAAATGATCGTGGACAAGGGCAACCCGCATAGGTATTCAAGGCATTAGTAGGCTCCGCTGCGGAAAAGAATCGCGAGCGGAGTTTTGCACGCAATGACCACATCGAGCCAGGGGCTCCAGTTCTCAATATAGTACATATCTAGGCGGACTTCGTCGTCGAAGTCAAGCGCTGCCCGCCCGCTGACCTGCGCCATGCCGGTAATGCCAGGCTTAATGGTGAGCACTTTTCGCTGGTGCGCCTTGTAGAGTGCAACCTCTTCTGGCAGGTGTGGGCGTGGCCCTACCAGGCTCATACTCCCAAAAAGAACCAAGTAAAACTGGGGAATTTCGTCCAAACTCCACGCCCGAAGAAACTTGCCCACGCGGGTAACTCGAGGGTCGTGTTGAAGCTTAAAAAGCGGGGTTCCTTCCCGTTCGTTGCCGTAGGTTTGGAGAAATGTAGGGTCAGATCGCAGGGCATGTGCGTTGTGAACCATGGATCGGAATTTGAGAAATGGGAATTCTTTGCCGCCTTGACCAACGCGGGGGCGGGAAAAGAAGACTGCCCCAGGGTTTTCAATCACAATCGCAAGGGCGATGAGGAGTTGAAGGGGAAGGGTAATAAGAATGAGTATGAGCGATGCGGCAATATCGAACAGACGTTTATAGATCGCGCCCCAGCCGTCGAGCGGTGTTTTCGGCACTTCAATCACGGGTTGCTCGGCAAACGTGTGCATGATTGGTTTGAGTGTGCTGCCCGCAAACAAGTCGGCGCTGTATAAAAAGGTGCAGTGCTCAACGTCGGTAAATACTTTAATCGCTGTAACATCCACTCGTGATGCATCGGGATCGGCAAGAATAATGGCATCAAGTCCTTGGTTGCGCTTCATGGTGAGAAGTCGTTCTCGGCTGTCGGGAGTGAATTGAGCAAGATGAGCAACAACAGTGTACCCAGCGCCAGGGTGTGCCGCAAAGAAGCGCTTAAGTTCATTGCCACTTTTCGTTTTGCCAATGATGGCTACAGAAGAAACACCAATACCAAACCGTCGTAATGATCGCTGAAACACGCGCAGCAGAATGCGGAGGATGATGACGAAAAGAATAGAAAGAATCCAGGCAGCAAGCACAATAAAGCGGCTTTCAAACAGAGCACGGGAAAAGAATGCAACGGCAAGAATAACCGCAATACTCGTTGAAACACCGGCAATAACCCGGGTAACTTCCGAAGCAATTCTTCGGGGGCGAATAACGTACAGCCCCGAAATGGCGAACATGAGCATGGTGACGAGTGCTAGGGGAAGAATCACGCCCAGGTATTGCTCAAAGGTTAAGCCGAAGAGTACCGGCTTAATCGACGTGAAAAGTGAGGTAAACCGTAGTGAGTATGCCGCCATCGCCGCCGCAATGAGCGCGAAGTAATCTAAGGGAACGAGAAGTGATGCAAACGCTAAATCGGCACGCTTCATATGGGTACAGTGTACATGAATTGTAGGACTTCTCATTTGAGGCGAGTTTCGATGAAGATCATAGACCAAAGGAGAAGTCCTAAATTGAAAATCACGACCGATGAGGTCGTGATTTTCAATTCCCGCTAGGAAATACTGGTAAGCCGAATTTTGTCATAGCACCAATCTTCCACCATGAAGACTGCTACCGTTGCGGTCATCTCTCTAGGCGAGCGACCAATCTTGCTCTTGCACCAGCCTGGGTTTGCCACGCATCCATGTTGCCATGGCGCGAGCCATGAAGCATTCCGCGTTGCCGCAAAACACACCACAGCACTTTTCACCTTTGATCACGCCGAAGCATGATGTGTATTGTCTCTGTGGTACTTTCCCTCGGTTTCCATGACGCTTTCAGGCGATATGGTGATCGAATTCCTGTGCGTGTCACAGTATCCCGGGTCATCGTTAATGACAGACTTTGGCACTCATCATTGCTGACGAATGGGTGTTCGGACTTTCCTCCCAATGCAGCCCCAGTGGAGCCGCAAAGGGCGACCGCCTTATATCCCCAGCGGAAGCAAAGAATAGCAAAAAAAGCTCTTGGGGTAAAGCAGAAAAATGCGTATAATCGAGGGATATGAAGCCAAAGTCACCGGAGACGCGATGGGAAATAGAGCGACACGATCAGATGCAGCCGAATGAAGGGCATTGGGGGGGTCTTCACGATCAAAACGAAGATGCCGCGGGAACGAAGATTAATGAGGCAACAGGAAAGCCGATTGATAATAGTACAGCAACAACGGAAAAGTTAGATCGACTAGCGGTACGATCAGTGGGAAAGACATCGAGGGGCGAAGATATGTTGGGGGACGTAAACGATAATCCGGAGTATCGAGGATTGGATGACGTTGCAAAGAAGTGGCTGCAGGAAAATGGGGAAACAGTTGAAAAGAGGAAAAGAAAATAACAGCAAAATCCCCCAGCCTGCGCGTCGCAAGCCGGGGGCGTGGAGCTGACCTGGGGGCTACATGCCCATCAGGTTCAGCTCCTGCTGGAAGGTATCGGCAGCGGGGTCTGGTTCCGCCCGCCGACGCGTCACGACGACTTTTTCCGGCATTTCAGCCGGACGGGGGAGAATTTCTTCCCCCTCTTTTTCGGCGATTTCAGCCGCCGGGGCAACGGAGCCAAAGCCCCACCGCACCCGGGCGGCTTTCGCCGGTCGCTCCCAGACCGAAGTCTGGGAAAAGATTTCTCGAGCATTTTCCATCATTTTCTCCGCCCGAAGACGGAGGGTATCGATGGGGGTTTCGAGATTTTTTTCCGCAAAGAGCTCGATAAGCTCCTCGCGGATGGTTCGGAGAGTTTTCCGAGCTTCTCCGAACTTTTTTCCCGGAAGGTGGGCGATCATGCCCCGTACCTTCCGGTCGCGGACGGCGATTTCTCGCCGGAGCCGCTCTGCGGGTTTCAAATTTTTCTCCCGGATTTTTCCGCGCTTAACGCGGATGTCCGGGATATTGGTGTTGTAGACCAAGCCGTCTCCCGTGGCTTGATTATTTCTCCCTCACAACAACGCGAAAGTGCGTTGGGGGAGGGAGAAGACTAGCTGAGTACACACACACTTGTCAAAGCCAAAAATAAGAAATACCGCCAATATTAGCGGTATTTCTTTAAATAGGATTCATTTACAGCACCAGTCCCATTTGCTCTTTTGCCACCTGAACTTTTGCAGACGCCTGGGTATTTGCCTTTGCGGCACCCACGGCAAGGATCTCGATGAGATCGGTTTCGTTGGCAAGGAGATCGGTGATTTTCTTCTGGATCGGGGTAAGGAAGTCGATGAGCGCTGTTGCTGTGGCGTCTTTGAACGCTTTGTTTCCTTGGGTTTCGAACTCTGCAGCGATGTCGGTAATCGATCGACCGGTGCACAGGTGATGGATAGTGAGGAGGTTTTTAAGCCCAAGGCGTGCGTCGTCGACGGTAATGTTTGGCAAAGAATCGGTGACGGCGGCACGGATCTTTTTCGCGATGGTATCTGTATCATCCATGATCGAGATGTAATTCTTGGCACTTGCGGCGCTTTTGCTCATCTTTTTTTCCGGATTATCGAGCCCAAGAATTCGCGCGCCTTCCAATCGGATTACCGGCTTTGGCACCACAAACGTCTGCCCAAAGTCGCGATTAAACCGTTCGGCAAGGTCGCGCGTAAGCTCCACATGCTGCTTTTGATCTTCACCAACGGGAACCACTTCCGGGTCGTACAGCAGAATATCTGCTGCCATAAGCACAGGGTACGTAAACAGCCCCACGGAAACATTTTCCCCCTTTGCCCCAGCCTTATCCTTAAACTGCGTCATACGCTCCAATTCACCCATCCGTGCCACGGTTTGCAAAAGCCACGCCAGTTCTGCATGTGCAGGAACCGTGGACTGTTGAAATAGAAGAGTTTTTTCAGGATCGATCCCCGCCGCAATGTACGCCGCCGCAAGAAATAGAATATTCTTCCGCAATGCCTTAGGGTCTTGCGCCACCGTAATGGCATGCAAATCCACAATCATCATCGTCAAATCATGCGTTTTTTGCAGCTCAACCGCAGGCAACAACGCCCCAAAAAGGTTTCCGATGTGAAGAGTATTCGTCGGCTGAATTCCGGTTATTGCTTTCATATAGCCTAAGTGTAGCTGAAAATGCTGCCGAAGAAAAAGAATCCAATTGAAACAGCCCAGGTCATGATCACTCTCGTTAGAGTGTCATGACCTGGGCTGCTCGTCACTCCTCGATCCCTCCGGTGTCATCCTCGCACCCGAAGTAAATGTCGGGGTCGAGGTCGTTGCAGTCGATGGGGTAGTCGACCCCATCGTCGTCCTGATCGTAGTCATCGTCTCCGGCACAGTCTTGATCGATACCGTCATACCAGGTCTCCGTTGCCCCTGGGTAGACGGTGCTGTCGGTGTCGAGGCAGTCGACGGAGACCTCGTACCCATCGGCGTCCTTGTCGTTATCGTTGTTCCCGGTGCAGTCGGAGTCTACGCCGTCGTACCATTCATCCTCGGCGGTCGGGTGGATTGCGGCATTGGTGTCGTCACAGTCGACGAGGGCGGTGTAGCCGTCCTCGTCGACGTCGAGGGTGTCGCAGCCCTCGTCGGCGTCACCATCACAGTTGTTGTCGACGCCGTCGCAGACCTCGGTCGCGATGGGGTTGATGGTGGGGTCGGTGTCGTCGCAGTCTGCACCTTCCCCTTCTCCTCCATACCCGTCTTCGTCCCTGTCCTCACAGTCGGCGCCGTTGCAGTCTTGGTCTACTCCGTCGCCACAGACCTCATCGGCACCAGGGTAGACCTGCATATCGTTATCGGCGCAGTCATTAAGCTGGGTATAGCCGTCACCATCGCCGTCGAGAGTCTTGCTGAGATCGCAGGCAGCCAGAAACAGAAACATTGAAAAAGAAAGAAGCCTGAGTTTCATGATCTTTGCCTTGTCCGGGGCGGAACATGAGCACGGAATGTGCTCAAAAAGAAACGCCAGGGCTTTCCTGAGCGTTTGCCACGAACCGGGTATTACAGCAGAGAGAGAGTTTATTCAAGCCCTTCCTAAGAAAATAGGCAGAAATGCTGGGTATTTTAGAAAAATGGCGCTATGCTGACGAAATTTGGGCAGGAAGTGTTTTGGGGCTATAGGGGGGATGAGTCCACTCCGAACGCTTTGCGGGTCAGCTCCCTCCTTACTCCCCGCCCCCTCCTTACTCCCCCATAAATGGGGGAGAGAAGCGAGGAGATGAATCTCGATTGTGAACTCCCCTCCATTTATGGAGGGGCTGGGGGAGGCGGGGGATTAGAGGGGGGGGCTGAAGCCGAAAAAAAGAACACCCATGGGTGTTCTTTTTCTGGTGCGGATGGAGGGACTCGAACCCTCAATTCGTTGAAGACACAGGCTTCTGAGACCTGCGCGTATACCAATTCCGCCACATCCGCAAAAATGCCAAACTACTGTAGCTTAAAATGTATGTTTTGTCTTGCGGTACCACTGTTCCACGGTGGTGAATCGGTCAGATGGCGTGGTAACGGTGGCGATACTTGCGCCAAATATCTTTGGGCTGAGCGCATACAGATAGTGGGGCTGATAGAGCATGAGCGCTGGCTGTTCCTCTGTGAATGCTGCAAGAAGAAGCTGCGCCGCCTCTGTGGCCTTGGTGTGATCGGTAGTCGTGCGAGCCGTTTCTATGGCGGTATCTACTTTACGATTCGTAAAACCGCTCAGGTTTAAGCCAGGGGAAGAGATTTGTGAAGAGTGCCAGAACGGATACAAATCTGGATACGTGCCGTACCGTTCACCGGCTAACAACGCATCGTACGCATGATTTTGAAGAACGTCGCTTTGAAAAACAGCAGGATCCACTGCTTCCACAGTAACAGCAACACCGATCGTTTCCCACGTGTGTTGCAATGCCGTCGCCGCAGCAAGAAGATCGGGAGTGTTGAGGACGGTAAGGGAGAACGCAAGAGACGCTCCTGCCTTTGAACGAACAGTCGCTCCGCTTACGAGTGCCCACCCTTTTGCATCGAGGAGTGCTTTTGCTGCCTCTATGTCCCCAGCGGGAACCGGGGCGGCAGAATCATATCCGGGCATGCCGGAAAGAATCGGTGAAGTGATTGGCGTGCCGTATGTTCCAACGGCTGTTTGGGTGACGGTCGTACGATCGGTAGCAAGAATGAGCGCGCGGCGTACGTCGTCGTCTGCAAGAATAGGGGAACGCTTTTGATGAAAGAATACTGCAGTGAATTGCTGAAGATTCGGGTGAAAGAGCGCAACGCCTCCGTCGTGCGCAAAGAGCTGTGCATCGTGTGCAGAAAGTACCGATGCGCCTTCTACATTTTTATTGCGCACCGCATCGGCAAGTTCCTGAAGGGAAGAATAAAATTTAAACGTTATCTCATTGAGGTATACGGTGCCACGATAGAATGAGGGATTCCGTGCAAGGGTATAGCTGCGAAACACACCATTGGTATCTTTAACGAGCTTTGAAAACATGAATGGGCCGCTGCCAACGGGTTTGCTGTTGAGCTGTGCCAGGGGCGCATATTGTGGGGCAATTTCTTCCCAAAGGTGAACGGGAAGTATGCCAACGGTAAGCGCGGCAAGAAAGGGCGCAAGCGGCTCGGTCAGTGTAAAGATGACCGTACGCTCATCTGGTGCTTCTACGGTTGCGCCAGTGAACGTCACAGCAAGGGGGCTGTGATAGGAAGGGTCTTGAATGGCGTGAATGGTAAAAAGAATATCGGCGCTGGTCACGGGCGCCCCGTCGTGCCATAGCGCAGAAGGGCGCAACACGAACGTATAGGTTTTTTGGTCGTCGGAAATACTCACCTGTTCGGCAAGGTCTGGAATGAGGGTGTGATCGCCGTCGTATCGCATTAAACCAGAGTAGACGAGCCGGGCAATGTCGCTATCCACATCACTTCCTGGTGCGTAGAGGGGATTGATGAATTGCGGGGTGCCAATTGCGCCTTCAATATACGAACCGCCAATCATTGGGACGGTGGTTTCGTGTGAAAGCCAGAATCGAAAGCCAAGAAGAGCGCTGGATGCAATGAATACACACGCAGCAAGCGATGCGTTTCTTTTTTCGTGGACGGAAAGAAAACGGGGAAGTTCTCTCCACTGTTTCCATGTTGGAAATGTTCCGCCACGTAAGCGAATAAGGTGGTGTACCGCACTGGCATTCGGTGATGGAGGGCTTCGTCGTTTTTGCGCAAAAGAGCGGATCGAGGCGATCCATCTGCGACAGGTGTCACGTACGGAGAGCGGAAGAAGCGGAATACGGAGCGCTTAAAGGGTGAAAAGGCTGTTGGCGAGTGCTGTTCCCAAGAAAAGAACGGCAAGAATAACGGTGGCAATATGGAGCTTTTTTTCAATGCCACGGCGGGTGCGATAGAAGCTGCCGTCCCCACCAAAAGCCAATCCAACGTTGGTGCCGCGTGCCTGAATAAGGATTGCAATCATGAGAAGTACCGCAAGAATCAGCTGAATAATATCGAGAATCATAGTGGGGAAAGTATAGCAAACTGGGGATATACGGTAAAGACAGCGGGAAAAGAGTGTTTAACTATTTCCCGTCCTGTCGGGATTTTTTGATGGATTGGCGCATTTCGCGTCTGTTCATGGGATCTTCAGCTTCTGTGTGTTCCGTTTGTGGTTTAGGATGGTTCGGATCATTTTCTACATACATAGTGCCCCGCGGCGTAGAAACAGCATGGTATCCTTCGGGACATTTTTGAACGAACTGTCTGCCACTTTCGGTAGACTGGACATACCATCCCTCGGGTACATCTTCGGCAAATTGGATTCCTCCTGGAATTCCCTGGGCATGATATCCCACGGGAGCTTCAGTTTGCCCTGGTTCTGCTCTCATTACTTTAGGACGACGAACATCGGGCGTGATGGTTTTTGGTGCAAATGCAGAAGTTTCAACGGTTGGTTCGATAACAGGTTCTCCTGCATAAGCCTTCTTCATTTCTCCCCCACCAAGGAGCGCCGCACCTATTGCCATTCTTGCAAAACTCCCAAATCCACCTTCTCTCATATGGTCGTATTATTTTAGGATTTTCTCACTTCCCGCATTGTATCATCGAAAATTGTTCAACGTACCAGGTAGTACGTCTCACGAAATTTGCTCGATGCGCACCGAAACTGGTCGAAAATGAGAACGTCCTCAAGATCACGACAAGGGGCGTGATATAATTCTTCACAATATGGAGGAGAGCGATGAAATCAACATGCTTGCACCATTGCAAAAGAGGCCGACCGGGTCTTCTCGGAGAGTGTTGGGTATGCTTGGTTTTGTGGTTGGACTTGCTGTGGTGCTGGCATTTTCATGGCGGGTATTTGGCTTTTATCGGGGTATTCGCAGCGGTGAAATTAACCCGGCATTGGCGTACACCACCACAAGCTTTACCCGAGCGGTTACCGCGTTTGCCGCACAAGCATCAACGAGCACCAATCCTGAGGCACTCCTCGGCGCGAACGATCCATCACTCGGGAAAAAAGATGCAAAAATTACCGTGGTGGAATTTGCAGACTTTGGGTGCCCGTATTCTCAGGAGGTTGCGCCGATTGTTCGCGCGGTGGCGCAGCAGTATGCCGCAGATGTGCAGATTGTATTCCGTAATTTTCCTTTGGAGGAGCTCCATCCAGGATCGACGATTGCTGCAGAGGCTGGTGGATGTGCCGCAGAGCAGGGAAAGTTTTGGGAGTATCATGATGCAGTATTCGCAAGCAAAGAGCCGTTAGGTGCCGATATGCTTTTAGTGCTTGCGGATAGCATAGGGCTCGATACTGCGGCATTCATGCGATGCCTGGATACCGATTACTACGCAGACGATTTAGCCGCAGACGTGAACGATGGCGCAATGAATGGCGTAACCGGTACCCCAACATTCTTCTTTAACGGAAAAAAGGTAGAGGGATCTATTCCATTTACCATTTTTACCCAAATTCTCGATGCCATGCGTAAAACGTAAATTATTCCTTCTTGCCCTTACGGCATGGTTTGCGCTTGCCCCAAGTGCGGCATTTGCGTCGTATCAATCCTGTGACTGTTTTTGCGGCGTACCAGGAGCTGGTGCAACCTCCGAGGGGGCCATGGAAAGCTCGACGTGCCAGGCGAAATGCGCAGACATCGCCAAGAAAAAGCCAGACACGAAGTTCGTGGGGTGTTTTACGGATCCACAATTTTATCCAGACAGGAACCCGAAATGTTGGACAGAAGAAGCCTGCTCTGCATGGAAGGGATACAATGGAATTACACCTATTACTGCTGATTGGGATAAGGGCCAGATGCCATACGACTGTGCAAAAACCAAGACCAGTCAAAAAGAGCAGCATTATTGCTACGCAGAAGATGCAGAGTACAAATTGAATGTTCCTATCGGGAGCATTAGCTCCGTCGATAATCTTCCTGCCTACATTAACGGCATCTATACCTGGTTACTTCCCGCTGCTGCCCTTATTGCCGTCGTCATGATGATGCTTGGTGGGCTGCAATACGTGATGTCGCGCGGCAAAGAAAAATACATCACCAAAGGAAAAGATCGCATTACGAATGCGATTACCGGATTAGTGATTCTCTTAAGCATCTTCGTTATTCTGAACCTCGTCGACCCCCGATTAACCGTGTTGAATTCGCTGAAATTACCGATGATGAAAGAAGTGACGCTTCTTGATGTGGATTCCTCCTGCGAACGACTAGGGGATAGTGATGTGGGGTACAAAGTGGATCTGGTGACCGCACCAGAATCCTGTGGAGGAACGGGGCGAATCAGTGACAGCAGTGGTCTTGTTTCGGGAGCGGTCGGTTCATGGAAAGAGGGGGATTTGTGTGAATATATGAAGTGTACAGGTGCTGATCAGGGGAAAGTGTGTATCGCAGATGGTACAGCTAAAGTATGCAAATCATGCGCCGAGGTTCCAGATGCAACCTCATCAACCTGTTCGGCACTTGCTGATACTGGCCGAGGAGAAGAGATACAGGTGTATTGTGAGTATGATAGTAACCTCAAAGGTTGTGTGACCGCTGGAAATTCATTTCCGAGCATGCAAGGCATTGATTGCGCCGAACTTCGAGCACAATCTGGAGTGGAGGAAAAAGGAAGTCCGCAAGGGTGTAAAGTCTATCAAGACTTAACGGCGAAGAGATCGTATTCTTCCAGCCTCACATCATCTGAAAGAGAGCCGTTTTCATCTGATATTGATTCGAGCTCTTGGGATGGCAAATTACTCAAGAAAATTTGCGAGGAAGATTTTTGCGAAGTTGCAGACTATGTCGGCGCGAACGGCTGTAACTATTCAACGGGTACTGCCGCAGATCTGGAGTCATATTTTGCAAAGGGATTTGATTTCTTCGGGCTACCAGTCAACAAATCCGTTGGACACTACTGTAATACGTACTAGGGAAGAGTTCCTTTCATCGGATGCTAAACAAAAATCCCACTGGTTTCAGTGGGATTTTTTGAGTCTTACTTTTTCACCACCAGCTCACGGAGCTTGCGGCTGAAGTCTTTGATGAAGTTCAGCTTGCGCTTGCGAACTTTGTAGCGCTTCACGACTTCGATGTTTGCAATGGCTGGGGAAGAAACGGGGAAGATTTTTTCTACACCGAATCCGTTGCTTTCTTTGCGTACCACGAATGACTTTGATGCGCCTGCGCCACGGGTGGACGTGACTAATCCTTCAAAGATCTGCACGCGTTCGCGGGGTTCGCCTTTGGCATTCACGTCCTGAATCTTTTCGTGAAGGCGAATCACCATACCGGTTTCAACGGTTGGGATGGCTTGAGGGGTGACTGTTTCTTCGGTCATAGTAGGGGTTTGGGTTCCTAAAGATGGGGGAATGATAGCGAAAAAGTGCAAGAGGGTCAAGATTTTTGGGAGACGGCAGCAATGATAGCGGCTGTAACTTCTGCGGCATTCTGATGAGTGGTATCGATGACAAGATCGAAGTTTTTGCTATTTTGCAGGGAAATTCCATACCATTTCTGGTATCGCGCTTCATTTTGCGCCACGCGTTCTGTAAGAATGTGCTGCGTTTCCACTGCAGATGTATACAGTGGCTCGTCATTTCTGCCATGCTCCTTGCTTCGTGCGGCAAAGATACGTTCTGCGGCAATAGTAGGGTCGACAGTAAGCTGCACTTTGAAGGCATGGGGAATGAAATGCCACGAGAGCCAGCCGTCGATAATGAAATTATCTTCTGTGGCGCCGAGCGTGGCTTGGAATTCATCAACAGCGCGATCGGAAGTGATGTCATCCATGCCCCGTGCATTGAGTTCATCGATGGTAATACCCTGTTCAAGCGCCATTTTTCCCCGAAGGTCACCCATGGAATAGGCCGTAAGCCCCAGGCGTTCCGCGAGGAGATTTTTTACGGTCGATTTTCCTGCTCCAGGTGCTCCAGACAATGCAATAATCATAGAGTTTTATCGAGAAGCGCGTTGTAGATGCGGTTCCGCGAGTTTTGTGAGTGCAGTTTCGAGCTCCGGAGGCAATGGCGCTTCAAAGGTTTTCTGTTCCCTATTTGGGAGCGTAAGTGCCAGGAGTCGTGCGTGCAAAAAGAGCCGGCCAAGAGGAATAATTTTGATACCGCGAATGGTATACAGCTCGTCGCCAGCAACGGGGTGCCCAAGGGCAAAGAAATGGGCCCGAATTTGGTGCGTGCGGCCGGTTTCGATGCGAACGTCCAGGAGTGTGGCACTTGCGTAACGATGCATCACGTCGAAGTGGGTGATAGCCTCTTTGCCTTCTTGTGAATTGGGTCGTGCTGCCATACGGGCATTGCTTTGTGAACGGGCGATGGGGAAGGTGATGGTGCCGGTGTCATCGGTAACGGTGCCCATGACGAGGGCGGTGTATCGCTTTTCCGTAAGCCGTTGGGCAAATTGTGCCTTGAGATGCGTGAATGCTGGCGCGGTTTTTGCCACAATCAGCACGCCAGATGCATATTTGTCGAGGCGATGCACAATGCCGGGCCGAGTGGCATCGTCGCCAATGGTGGTGATAGAGGGAATATATGCCTTGAGAAGATCGAGAAGCGTGGGCTCAGTGCTGGCAGATGTTGGGTGCACTAAAAGCCCCGCTGGTTTATTGACGACAAGAACATCGGCGTCTTCGTACAGAATGGAAAGTGGTGCGGTTTGCGCGGCAGTTGGCTGGTATACGGGAACGGTGGGATCGATGATGGTTACTGTGGACTGCGAAGAAACCAAGAGATGGGCGTTTGCAAGGGAATCGTTAACAAAAACACGCTGATCGGTAATGATTGTTGCGGCTTTTGCGCGGCTCATACCAAGCGTTTCTGCCAGGGCAACGTCGAGGCGCTTGGGTTCGGTATTGAGAAGGCTAAGAATTTTCATAGCCGGAGTATTGCACAGAATGCCTATCCGTGAAAGCGGTATACTTGAGAAAACACTGAAGAAAGAGTAAAATAATGTTTGATTCTTTTTATACGTAAAGCGTAGAAGACCAACGAAGTTCGTCATATACAAGGAAGATTTCAAGAACCGACGAGCCGTACTCATCGTACGGTGAGGAGGCTCGAAGGAATCTGACGCGGTAGATGACGAACTTGGGTTGGTTTTCTGGACCCATAGCTCAACGGTTAGAGCACCGAGCTTATACCTCGGCGGTTCCTGGTTCGAGTCCAGGTGGGTCTACCAAACTATGTATTTTGTCCTTCCTCTTCTTCTCAGCCTTGCTGTCATATTCGGCATTCTTGGCCGACAGCAGCACAATCACGAATTTATCGGGCTGTCGTATATTTTCTTCCTTGCGACATTTGGTGCTGGCACCGTGCTCTTTTTTGCGCTGAGCGCGCTCTAATATATGCCAGACGGTTTCCAATCGGTACTATGGGTGCTGTGTGGAGGGTGGTTTATTATCTACTGGATTTTGGGCGGTGTGGTGTTTGCGCTTGTTGCCGCAGCACGTTCAACGCACATGCGGAAAGCGCGGTTTAGCTGCTTGTTTACCCTTGGTAGTGCTGCAGCGGCATATGGTGCGGCGGTTGTTGGGCTACTTTTGCTGCGCCCCCGGGGGCCACGGTGCCCAGAAGAGTTTTTGCCGCCAAAGGCATTTATGGTAGCAAAAGACGTCGGTTTGTACGACGCATTGCTCTGCGATACCCGAGCAATCATGACCGCAGGAGCGCTCTTCTTCATGCTCCTTCTTGCCTTGGGTGTTATGGCAATGCTGGTATCGGGAATTGAAAGGTCGAAAAAATAGTCTTGTACTTTCTCAAACAAAACACCGTCCCTATCTGGGACGGTGTTTTGTGGTGCGCGCATGTGGATTCGAACCACAGACCTTCACAATGTCAATGTGACGCTCTAACCAACTGAGCTATGCGCGCCTTTGAGAACTTCCTCATTTGGTCTCTTTTCGGCTTGCTGCGTCGCAAATTCGTTCAACGTACCGTGAAGTACGTCTCACGAATTTTGCTCCTTGCGCACCGAAAATAGCCACAAATGAGAAAGTTCTATCCGTAAAATGATACGGTTCCAAAGAGACCATGTCAATTTTGCGTTGCCAAATATCGAGCGAAATCGAGTGCGGCGGCACGGGAGGAAAGATGGCCTTCGAGTTGAGCACTGCGGATACTATCGAGGTATTCGCGAATGCGGGGGCCGGGGGAGAAATTAAGCGCAAGTAAGTCGCGACCACGCACCAGTTCTTCTGGGGCTGGTTCACTGAGCCACTTTGCGCGCTCATTCCGAAGGAAAATAAGGTTTTCTCTTGCAGTGCCATGGTTGTGTTTTGCACTGATGGTGGCGTCAAGGAGTGCAAGAAGTTCAGCGCCACGTTGCCCGCGCGTGAGGCGTTCCCGTTCTGCGGGAGAAAGATCTGTGGCGTGCCCGTGGGTAAGAGTAACGGTTTTATTCAGCATCCATCCGGCATGGGTGTGATCAAAGTGGAAACGATGATCGTCTACAGCGTGAAGGTGAAGGCGGGTAACAATGTTGCGCAATGCACCCATGGCACCGTCGTCAAGAAGTGCCAAAATGCCAGCAATGTTGCGCGTGGCGCTTTTGTGTGCAGTGCCGTAGGTACGAGTGCTTTCGTAGTGGGTAAGTGCATCCAGTAGCCGATGCGTTTTTTGCCAACCGGTTTCTCCGTCGTCATGAATGGTTGCGCCATGATGCAGAAGCTCTGGAGCAAGGGATTCCAACGCACCACTGTCTTTCAGAAGGGTAAGGGCATACTTGGGATTGTGTGCCAGCGCCATAACAACATCGTGCCCTAAACGTACCCGGGGGATAACGTAGTGCGTATTGCCTTCCTCGTCATGATCGATGCGATGCACTGACGAGTGATGACGGGAAAGGGCATCCCACAGTGCGGGGTCAAGAGTGAAATTGTGTTGGCTTGCTAAACGAATCGCTCGTGCAACAAGCGCTGGTTCCTGAGAAAGGTGGAGCGCTGGGTGATGAAGTGTACGGATTGTTTTTGTGTGCAAAAGATCGTTGAGCCCACCGTGCGGGTCGTGAAGAATGCCGTTGTTGAAAGAGTATGCAATGGCATTGATGGAAAAATCGCGGCTTGCTAAATCGTCGTGTAGCGATCGGTCATGTCCAGGGATACGGTTGACGGTGCCGGTGCTGTCGAGTGTACGAATGTGCGGCGTAGTAATGGAAATGGTTTCTTGTGTGCTGTGCGGTGTGACGTGCCAGTGCCCAGACGTATGCTGCGTCACAGTGCCGTGCGCCTGTAAGAATCGATGCAGTACCGGTGGCGCAACGTCACGTACCATCACATGTGCCCGATGCGGAACCACCCCAAGAACAGCATCGCGCACTGTTCCGCCCACCAAGTACGGATCTGCAGCAGGAATATCTCGCACCATCTTAAACAGCAGCCCCAGCGGAGCCGTATCTGCAACGTATGCGCCAACCCTGCGGTGCGCTGGCATGGAACGAGTGGAGTACCAGACGGGGTTCATAATGGGAGAATTGTTTCATTTTGACTATTTTCAGCTTGCAGCATCGAAACTAGCCTAAAATGAAAAAGTTCTCTAAGCAGTATATCATGGAAGAATCGCGATTTTTATGGCATCATTAAAATATCTATGCGTACTATTGAAATCCATGCAGTCGTTTGGAAAGAGGGTCGTCAATACGTTGCTCAATGTTTAGATGTTGATGTATCGAGCTTTGGATCAACCGAGGCAAAGGCACTAGCTCGTCTTCATGAGGCTGTTGAATTATGGTTTGATGGCAAGAAAACACCTCGTGTTATGAAGGTGAAAGAGCCGAATTTGGTTTCGATGGATCTTGTGTGTGCCTAGTCCAGTGTTACTTCGATTGATACTTCGGATTCTTGAACAAAACGGATTTTTACTTGTTTCACAAAGAGGCAGTCATCTAAAATTGCACAAAGGATCGTGGACGGTCATTGTGCCGATCCACGGCAAGGAAATTCCATACGGAACATTTCGATCAATCTTGCGTCAATCAAATTTACAGGAAGAAGATTTTCGATAGAGCCTATTTGATAAATTGCATAACCCCTGCCAGTGCCAAACCAAATCCAAGGATAAGTCCGGCGACGGTGCCGGCGTGGCGAGGGAAGCGTTGGACGGCGGAGGAGAGAATGATGGATGTGGAGGATTGCAGAGCGAAGATGCCGATGATGGTCATTACAATCGATCCCTCGAGGAAGCAGAGCAAGGCGAAGACGGTTGCGATGATTGTCGTTGGCATTCTGCCGAATCGATCCGCGAAGATACCGCCGGCAAGTTTGCCGATTCCCGCAGCAATGCCAAACGCAAGGATCATCGGAAGAAGTGATGATGCGCTCTGGTGCAGCCAAAGCGTGGAACGGGAGGCGACGAAGAGGACAAGGGCGCCGATGATGAGGATTGAATGAATCGATAATTGAGAGGAATGAGCTGTCATCGGAACCATGATCGAGGATGCGTGCGTGTTGTTTTTTACGATGATAAGGATCACGACGAGGATAATCGTTATAGTAATCAGAATCGGAATCATTGAGAATGACTGCATTGCGGCGAGCGTTCCCAGGGTGAGTCCGATCACTCCCGGTGCTGCAAAGAGGGCAGCGCCAATGGATTTCTTCGGTGTAGCAAGGCTGGAAAGAGCACCGGCGCCAACGTGAATCATCGCGGATCCTACAGCGATCATCGTTAAAGCAAGGATCGGTTGAGAAGAGAAAGAAACAAGACCGATACCCATGACACTCATTCCGAAAACAATCGCGGAAAAGTGCGCTTTGAGGCGATCGACGAGCACGCCGAAGAGCGGTTGAAGGGCAAAGGCAACGACGTTACTCACCTTACGCAGTCCCTCACTCTTCCTGCTATGCTTGAGGCTGTATGGAAAAACATCTCGACCTCTACACCGACTATCTCATCTCCTCATTTTCACAAACGACCGCGACGGGACTTTCCAGAGCCCTGGATGGCGCGGTGAG
>CALRGY010000003.1 GCA_943358395.1 Candidatus Uhrbacteria bacterium
TGGCGGGACGGACGGGACTCGAACCCGCAACCTCTGCCGTGACAGGGCAGCGCTCTAACCAGTTGAGCTACCGACCCAGATTGAACGTCCACATTTGGTCTATTTTGGATTCACTGCGTCGAAAATATGCTCAACGTACCAGGAAGTACGCCTCGCATATTTTCTCCTTGTTCATCCAAACTAGCCTCAAATGTGAACGCTCAACTGAGTTTCAAGGGGATTTGGAACCACCTTGGGCGCAAATATCGTATCACACTCATCGATTTTGACAAGAAAAGGCTCCACTATTTCAAAGAAGAAAAGTTTTCCACAGGAAGATGATGTGTCACCGTATTTCCCTGTATGCTTCTTGTATTAATCAACAATAATCACTTTCCTATGATGATGTGTAAAGGTGCATGCTCCGTTCACAAGGTTGCTGCAGCATTGGTGTGGGTAGGTGCCGTAAACTGGGGCTTGGTTGGATTCTTCCAGTGGAACCTGGTGCATTCACTCCTGGGCAGCGTTTCGCCAATGCTCGAGAGCGTGGTGTACATGTTGGTTGGATTGTCCGCCGTCGCTATGTTGTTCTGCGGGAAGTGTAAGATGTGTAAGACATCCTAAAGAACTTTCCCATTTGGTCTCTTTCAACTTGTCGCAGCGGAAATTCGTTCAACGTACCGTTAAGTACGTCTCACGAAATTTCCTTGCTCCGCATCGAAAATAGCCGCAAATGGAAAAAGTTCCGAGTTCAATTCAAAAAACACGATCATCATGATCGTGTTTTTGGTTGCGCTATCCACCGTACACAGTCAACGACAACGCTCCCCCGCCTCCGGTGATATACACGATGTGATCACGAGCCTTCATAAGACCTAAGCGAATGAGCATCGCGTGCGATCGGGGAAGGAACGTTCCTGCGTCTAAGGGAAGAATAAAAGGAACAACACCGGCGGAAAGAATGATTTTTCGCGCAATGGATTCGTCTTCGCAACCGACGAAAATCGGAACGTGGGGGCGATACCGTGGCAAAATCAAGGCAACATCCAAAAGCCCTGCTGGCACCACAATAGCGTCGATCAGTTCCCTGCTCGCCATAACGGCAACGCTGTGTGCAAAGGCATGCGCAGGGCTATCAACATCACTCGTTGGGATATCCACGGCATCAAATCGGGACTGCTCCGCTTCGTCAATCACCGCTGCCATCGCCTGCACCGTCGCTGCGGGGTATCGCCCAGATGCAGATTCTGCAGAAAGCATCACGGCATCGGCGTGGTCAAGCACCGCATTCGCGACGTCAGACACTTCAGCACGGGTAGCGCGAGGATTACGAGTCATCGAGTCCAGCATGTGAGTAGCAATGATCACCGGCTTTCCCGCACGCCGACATTTTTCGATAATCTCTTTTTGTACAATTGGCACTTCCTCCATGGGAATTTCGAGTCCAAGATCGCCGCGCCCAAGCATAATTCCGTCAACGCATTCGAGAATATCGTCGAATCGCTCCACGGCAGCAGCAGTTTCTATTTTTGCCATCATCCATGGTGACAGCACACCGTGCGATCGAGCCGCAGACGTCGCAATCCGCCGAACATGCGTAACAACGTCGGGATTCGTAAGAAATGACAGCACCACCCAATCTACGCCATGCGCAACACCAAAGAGCAGATCCTCGTGGTCTTTTTCGGTAAAGGGATCAACGGTCACCTTCGTATCCGGCAAATTCATGCCCTTGCGCGACTTCAATAACCCGCCATGAACAACCTTTGTATGAATCACCCTTCCCTTCACGCCAGTCACGACCACTTCAAAAAAACCATCATCAAGAAGAATGCGATGACCAGCGCGCACATCGCGATGCAAATTTTTATACGTCACCGGCAATGGCCCGTTGACGACGTAGCCGTCAATAGCCGTTGAAAAGGAAACCTTCTGCCCCTGATGCAATTCCACACCGCCCTCCGGCAATGCGCCAACGCGAATTTTTGGCCCCTGCAAATCCTGCAAAATTCCAACAGTCTTTCCTGCCTTTTTCGCACATGAACGAATATTCCTTAACAACACCTCATGTTCCGCATGCGTGCCATGCGAAAAATTCAATCGCGCCACATTCATCCCCGCCCGCATCATCCGCGTTAATACCGAAGGCGCCGAAGACGCCGGACCAATGGTGCACACAATTCTCGTCCTTCGACTCATACGTGTGGAGTATACCATTCTCACTTCCCCGACAAATTCTTCAATTCTTTTTCAAACATCTCTAAATCCTCAAATGATCGATACACAGAGGCGAAACGGATGTAGGCGACTTTATCGAAAGCTTTCAGCTGTTGCATAACAATTTCACCAATATGCAAGCTGGTAATTTCTCCCCCACGTACTTTTTGAATCTCTCGTTCAATCGTGTGAACAAGGGAATAAAATTGATTTTGCGTGTACGGGCGCTTTTCTAGCGATTTTCGTAACCCCACAGCAAGCTTGTCGCGCGAATACGGATCACGTCTGCCGTTGCGCTTAATGACGGCGCAATCCATAAGCTCTACCTCTTCCTGCGTACTAAACCGAAATGCGCATCGCGCCTTTTCACACTCTCTCCGCCTTCGCACCGCCATACCATCTTGCGACAGCCGAGAGTCGATGACTTTGGTGGACTTGTAGTCGCAGACAGGGCATCTCATAACGCTACATCATCTTCCTTCTGATAAACGCAGGGATGCCAAAGTCATCCTCACTCTTTTGCGGGGGCTGCTGCACAGGTGGCACCGGTTGTTGTACTGATTGGCGTTCCTCGATAGGTTGCTGACGGAAACGGGGCTCCGACGGGATCACATCGGAAAGCGCAGAAACGCGGGATTGTTGCATGGGCTGAGGTTCTTGGTACGCCTCACGCTCTTGTGGCGCAGGAGCAGAAGGAACCTTTCGCGATTCAAATGGCGTTTCATACGGTGCAGCCACACGCGTGGTGCCGCGGAAATCGTCACGACGAGAGACAGGAGTCGGTGACCACGTGGAGCGCGGTGCAATCTCTACATCTCCTGCCAAGCTTGGCGCACGGCGCATTTCCCGGTTATCAAACCCTGTCGCGACAACGGTAATTCGTACCTCATCACCCATGGTTTCGTCGATATTTGCACCAAAGATCACACGGGCATCGTCGTCGGCTGAACCGGTAATAATTTTTGCCGCTTCCGCAACTTCGTACATCGCCAAGTCTGGGCCACCAGTCACCGTAAACAAAATACCCTTTGCGCCGTCGATGGAAATTTCCAACAGCGGACTCGCAATAGCCTGCTTCGCCGCATCCACCGCACGATTCTCCCCCGAAGCTCGCCCAATACCCATCAAGGCACTACCAGCATTCGCCATAATCGCCTTCACGTCCGCAAAGTCTACGTTAATCAATCCCGGCAACGTGATAATTTCAGCAATGCCTTGCACACCTTGGCTCAACACGGCATCCACAATTTTAAACGCATCAAGGAGCGATGTTTTCTTGTCGATAATTTGGAGCACCCGATCGTTCGGAATCGTAATCACCGTATCAACGTGCTGAGCAAGTTCCTGATACGCATCCTCCGCAATACGTTTACGCTGAGCGCCTTCAAAGCCAAACGGCTTGGTGACGACTGCAATCGTCAACGCCCCAACTTCACGCGCGATCTTTGCAATCTCTGGAATAGCTCCGCTCCCAGTGCCGCCGCCAAGCCCACAGGTCAGGAACACCATGTCTGCGCCGGTAATAGCATTACGCAAATCGTTCGCATTTTCTTCTGCACTCCGCCGGCCCATTTCCGGATTCATTCCAGCACCCAAACCACGAGTCACCGTTTTTCCGATTGCAATTTTGATTGCAGCCAAATTGGTATGCAATGCTTGGGCATCTGTATTCACCGCAATAAAATCCACTCCACGCAAATTTGACGCAATCATGCGGCTTAATGCAGAGCCACCCCCACCACCAACCCCAATCACCTTAATCTTTGCACACGTTTCAATATCGGGCTTTATTTGTGCCATAGCGAAGGAGAAGAATGGAGAAATGTCTTATGTAATGGTATCAATATCTCCGCATTTTGCCCATTCCTTCACTTTTTTCTACGGTACCAGTGATTTCATCCACTTCCGCAATTGATCGGCGACTTTATCCACGGACTTAAATTTCAAGAGGGATCCGAGGGAGAACTTCCTTTTGCCAACGCCACGAATAGCATTCCCCCATACGGCTAAACCGATCGCTGTTGCGAATGCAGGGTCGTGAACCTCATCGATCACACTAGAAACGCTTGTGGGAATACCCAGCGAGCACGGCAAACGAAGGATACGCTTCGCAACGTCCACCACCCCCTCAAGCTTCACCGCTCCCCCCGTCAGCACTGCACCAACCGGCAACATTCCAGAACGATCAATCTTCCGCAGCTCATTATCTGCAGCTTCAAAAATTTCTTCTAACCGCGCTTCAATAATTTCGGCAATAAATCGCTGCTTCACCATTTCCTCGCTTTCTACTCCAAAGTCTGCAAGCGCAAACTGTGCCTTACGGTCAACGCGATCTGGCAACGCTTGACCATATTGCACCTTAATATGCTCCGCAACATCAATAGACGTTCGTAACCCAATCGCAATGTCGTTCGTAATATGGTCGCCACCAAACGGCAGCACCGCCGTGTGAAGCAAATCCCCCTCTTCAAACACCGCGAGCGTGGTGGACGACGCACCGACGTTCAATACACATACGCCAAGCTCTTTCTGCCGCTGAGTGACGACGGCTTCTGCAGTAGCAAGCGGCGTGTACACAAGGTCGTCGATATCTAAACCGGTACGATAAACGCTTTTTGTGAGATTCTTAATGTGCGATGCCAGTGCTTCGATGATGAGCGCGTCAACCTCCAACCGAATGCCATTCATCCCCACCGGATCCTTCACGCCCCGCTGACCATCGACGGTAAAACTCTTTGGAATAACGTGCAAAATATCGTAATTTGTGGGAGTAGCAACGGAACGCGCCGCTTCCATGGCGCGCTCAACATCTTCCTCTTTCATTTCAGCATCGGTACGCGAAACCCCAATCACTCCACGACTCTCTTGCACAAGAATGCTTTGCCCCGCAATGCCAACCCACGCACTATTAATGGCAACACCGGTCATGCGCTCCGCCTTTTCCAAGGCTTTTGAAATCGACGAGACCGCATCTTCTAAACTGGAAATCGCTCCACGATGCACGCCGAACGATGGGGACGATACCGCACCAATCACATGAAGACGGGGTTTCCCATCTTCGCCCGGCATCATCTGAAGAACCGCAACGCGAATCGTTGATGATCCAATGTCTAAACCGGTAAGAATATCGTCAGCCATAAAGCAACGAACGCAAATTCGAACGAATTATAACACAATCGCAAACCATAACTTCTGGAGGGTTGGCGCAATATGTGGCCAAAAAATACAGTACCCCACAAACACCGAAGCAAGAGCAGTAAGAAACACTGCGCCAGCCATCATGTCTTTAATATCTTTCACCATGGGGCTTACGCGAGGCTCGACCGCATCTGCAAGGCGCTCAAGAATGCTATTCACAATTTCAAGCACCAGCACTGCAACCACCATGAACGTGAGCGCAACACGCTCCCAAATTTGTAACGATGGCATGACGATCATCAGCCCAAACACCACGGCTGCCGCAAGCATCTGCACGCGAAAGCTCTGCTCTTCTTCTGCGATGCGCACAATGCCAGCAATGGCATGCCTCACGCTTTTTTGAAACGAATGGAAAGAAATCATAGGGCAGCATTCACAAGGATATCTTGAAGAGGAAACATCACTGCAGCATCCTCCGGCTTTTCATGATCGTACCCAAGAATGTGCAGAATTCCGTGCACGATAAGGTCGACAAGCTCTAACGTCACATCGTTCTCCTCAGATTGGCGGACGGCTTGATCGAACGAAATAACAACGTCGCCGAGCACACCGGTGTGATTGCCAAAGTCTGACGCAAACGACAAAACGTCCGTTACGGCATCTTTCCCACGATAGACCCGATTCAATCGACGAATCTCCGCATCGTCGACGTACGAAATGCCGATGGTTCCCTGGAGCTCTGGAAACCGATGTGCAAACGCCTCAAGAATCCGACGAGAGGTTTCTTCGGATAATCGGTCACCATTCGGCACACTATCATCTACAATATCAAGGGTAATCATGGTGCAAGATGAAAACTGTTTACCATCATGGCAAACGTTTGAACATATGAAATCTCCAGAGATCCGTTCAATGCATACGTAAACGCATACACGTGCGTGCCGCCGTCCACATACGCCACCAAGTCATCTTTGCTCCGCAATGTGTAATACCCTTCCTTGGTATACGACGACTTGAGCGTGGAAATATCCGCATCCTTCACATGTTTCAGCACCCAATCTTCCACGGTTAAATCTGTATCTTTTGCTCCCCATGCAATCGTCACCGATGCAAGCGCAGATGTTTTGAACGTCACCATATTCTTCGCAGTATCCAAAGACTGTTTCCAGCTCAACGGGTAATACACGGTGAACGGCAATGCAGCGTCGGTGAAAATCTTTACCGCACCCGTATCAAGAAGTGTGGATGGAGAGAGTCCATTTGGATCATACCGATGAAACACCTCGTTTCCATCAAGAAACGTATCGCCATCAGAATCGGGATTCCGATAATCCGTTCCGTACATCCGCTCTTCAATATCGGTAATGCCATCGCTATCAGAATCTGTAGACTGAACAGGAACCTTTGGCTTCTCTATAACCGTTGGGGTTTTTATCGGCTCCGTTACGGGCAATGGCGTGGTAATCACGGGCGCAACAGGAACAGGTTGTGGAGTGGACTTCGTGAAAACAACATACGCCACAGCCCCCACAGCAAGAAGAAACACCACCGCAAGCACAATCCATAATGCCAATGGCACACGACGCTGTTTCACGGGAGGGATGATGACTTTCGGCGCAATCGGTATCACCGGAATCGGTACAGGAGGCGCTTGCTCAACACGAAGCTTAGCGTCTTTCCCCAAAAAATCTCGAGGCATCGCATGAATGACCACACCCAAATCCTCTACAGGCTTTTCTAAAGATGCAGGAGAAATCGATGACGAGGATTTTTTCCCTCCAAAAAATCCCATATGCGTTTAGCTGCCTTGGGGAACGGTGAATAATTTTCCAGCACCATTCGGGTTGTACCCACCAGACACTTCTTGCCCATCCAAATATCCATCCCCGTCTGTATCTGTTTTCCGTGGATCCGTTGCATATACCTCTACCTCTTCTTTATCCCCAAGCCCATCCCCATCTGTATCCGCTTTCGTTACCGATGTACCAACTTCCAACTCTCGCGCATTCGTTAACCCATCCCCATCACTATCAAGCAACGACGACGGATTCTTTGTTTCTGTTGGCGTGATCTCTCCCCCATTTATGGGGGAGTTAGGAGGGGGCTGGGAGCCGGAGGGGGCTTTTTCCGATACTGGCTTTTCACCATCATCCTTCACCCCAGTATCCGGCACCGCATTCACCACACTATCCGGCACCGCCGGCTGCACCATAATGCGATACGCAAAGAAACCAGAGACACCAAGAATAACAAGAATGCCAGCAATAATTGCAACAATCTTCAACGTACCCCCGCCTCCTCGATGTTCCATCATCGGCGCGCTATTCATCGACGACTGCCCATAATCCGCCGGCAATTTCGTTGGTGGCGGCACAATCTGCGCAGGCTCTGCTTGCGGTGTTGGTGAAACCTTCTCCACACCCTCAAACATGTCTTTTGGCTCGTCATCAAACATAGAATAGAATTTGGAGAACTTTCTTATTTTAATGGATCGTGTTTCGACTCTACCTCTTCCCCATCAGTATACCCGTCTCCGTCCGTATCCGCATTCACATCAGACGTTCCGAGGACTGCTTCGTCGAATAAGTTCAAACCATCCTTGTCTTGATCGAGAGAAACAAAGATATCTGCACAGCTTGCTGCCTGCTCGCCGGAAAATTGTGCACAGCCGTCGGGTTTACCGGCAGCAATAACCGATTGGATTCTCTTCGAGAATGAGCACTCGTCATCCGAAACGCCATACTTCGCACATTCCCCTGCTGCAACCACTGCCGAGAGCAATTGCGACTGACATGACGCACGGATCGCTGCATCGGTAATAGACGAACACATGCTGTAATTCTTCGCCTTTCGTGCTGCAAGAAGTGTGGCGTTATCCGTACACTGTACTTCATCGGCGCCCGAAAGCTGTGCACATGCCGCCGCACTTTCCGCATCTAATGCAATCAACGAAACACAATTCACTAATTCTTCCCCCACCAACGCACTACACACACTCGCTTGCCCCGTGGCGCGCGCCGCATCGGAACGCGCAGTGTTTTCACATGCCTCTGGATCTGCATCCCCAGCACAAGATGCAACAGCATTCGCGATAATCGTATTCGCTTGTTCCACCTTTGCCACATCCACATGCGTGAGCGAATACGTTTGCCATGCGTAATACCCAATCACTCCAATACCAACCATAATCCCAAACCCCGCAAGCATCCGCATCTGGTGCTTCCGCACCCTCCACCACGGAAGAACAACAGGTGTCTGTTCATCGAGTGAGAAGTAGTTTTGGTTGTTGGGATCGATCATAGAGTTTCGAAAATGGATCACTGTCCCCCGATCACGAGCCCCCTCTAATCCCCCTCCTCCCCCTAACCCCTCCATAAATGGAGGGGAGTTCACAATCGAGATTCATCTCTTTGCTTCTCTCCCCCATTTACCTGTCCCCACGAAGCTTTAGCGAAGTGGGATGGGGGAGTAAGGAGGGGGTGGGAGTCGGAGGGGGCTGAGCCGCAAAGAGTCGAGAAATCAGGGAGCACAGTAATTGATTCGCACATTACTGATATTGATCTTCCCCTCCCCACGGAACGTAAACCGAACCGGAATCTCGGTGTCGCTTACACCATCGCAGGCAAAGTTACTTGGCCACGGCAAGGAAATATTGTGCGCATCCCTAATCGAATCAGTATCTGTTGCAACGGTGCTACCATCGGAAGAAAGAATCGTGATTGTTGCTTCGTTTAACGATTCAGTGATCGCGGAGTACGCATCTTCAATCTCTTCCTCGGTCGATCCTGCTTGTGAGTAATCCACAGCATTCAATGGGCTTTCCGTGTTATCCCGATCGCAGTCAGAGAAACTGGTATCAGTGGATTCACACACCGTATTGCTCGACCAATTATTCATGTACTTCAGCAGTGTAGTATCCGAAGTAAGAGCAATCGAATACAGCTCAATGTCGCTTTGCAGCACTTTGCGTGCATGGGTATTGGCACACGCAACTTCATCGGCACAATCATAATCGTACTCATGCGTTGGCTGCCCGTCACTCAAGAACACAATGATTTTCGCAACGTTACTTCCGGTCACCGCATCAAGCATGGTTCGTGCCTCGTTAAACCCTCTCCACGTTTCGGTATACCCACCAGCAAGACCATCGTACGTATTCACATACCCCTGTAATGTGCTTTCGCCGGAAGATGTCAGGAACGTTGAATCCATGGTTACTGATGTTGAATAGTGCACCAAGCCAATATGCGCCTTGCTTCCCAGCTCGTCGAAAAGATCCGTAATGGCGGTATTAATACTATTCACAGCAGTATTCAATCGCGAGCCAACAAACCAATTTTCACACACATCAGCACTTCCGTCAGAGAGCACGGGACAGTCACTGTTTTGAGAGCACGACTCCGTGGAGTCCGCACGACACGTCCCCAAGTTATTCCCATCAAAATCGGATTTCATCGACCCAGAAACATCAGTCACGAACACGACATATACATCCGGTTCTTCGATTTCGCTGAAGTCGATATCTGCAAGGATATTACCCGAAACCGTACATGCAGGAATGGTGATGGTGGCAGCGTTTGGCAACGTCGACGTGCTGGACGTGCTGTACGAATACACATCCGCTTCATCGTCACCGCGTGCGCCGATTTCGTTCGTGGTGAGTAATAAGGAACCTGTTGTGGTGGACAGTGGGCATGTTGCCGCACACGATTCTGCACACACCGGTGGAGTGCATCGCTCAACACTTCCACATTCGCTCCCTCCAAGTCTGCAATAATCGCCATTAAATCCCCCGCCATTACACATCCCTATTTGTGAACAGAACACATATGGAATCGTTGTGCCATCAGCACTGGTGTACACACTTCCTTCACCTTCTTCATACGAAAGACCGTCCTGACTTTCATTACACTCTCCAAGATTCGCCGATGATCCATTACTCTCATAAAACATGTTGAACCAGTAATACGGCACCTCGGCACCGTCGCACAGTTCTGGACCGTTCCGTACACCGTCACCACAGAATTCACCGGAAGCCGTGGTGTAATAGCAGCTCGTCGAGCACGCGGTACACGTGGAATCGTATGCGGAATCACATCCTGCACCATTATCTGTTCCTTCATCACATTCCTCTACACCGTCGTACAAGTATCCATCACCACACGTGTTCAACGTACATTCCGTTGTACAATCATCCGTTGCAACATCGTTTCCGTCGTCACATTCCTCGTTCGAATCCGCCACGCCATCCCCACATGTTCCAGCGGTTTCACAAGGGATCTTTTCCCACGTCAACGCGGATGAATACACA
This sequence comes from Candidatus Uhrbacteria bacterium, assembly GCA_943358395.1. GTDB lineage: Bacteria > Patescibacteriota > Patescibacteriia > UBA9934 > UBA9934 > CAIKHN01. The sequence goes on from CALRGY010000003.1 coordinate 10,646, forward strand.
CATAATTCCCCGCTCGCACCGTTATCTTCACATGTTTTTACACGTGCTGTTTCGTAACCTTGTGCGTCTGGTTCGCATGCATTCGTAGCTAAATCACCGGAACCGCTACATAACGAGCCAGCAATAAACGGAGCAAGTCCAGAAGCGATCGCCGCATCGTACCCACAATACCCAGAAACAGGACAGTCAGAAGAACTCGAGCACGGATCTCCGTCCTTGGGCCCACCACAACACAACGCACCGCCCCATGTATCCGATGTTGCATCGCATTCTTCGGCGCTATCAACCGTGGTATCCCCGCAGTACGACGCTGGCCCGGCACAATCCCAGGCGCATGTTGTATTTGGATTTGCTGCGTATGTTCCGTTGTATCCAGCACACAATCCGGCAGTACCCGTATATGGTTTCGACGTTGCCGTTGCTGTAGTACTCGAACTTCCACAATCACACGCTTCTCCACCAGAAATCACGCCATCGCCACAATATCGGGCAGTGCTCCATTTACACAAATCACCACAATATCCGTACTCACCATTCTTCGCACCGTCATCACATTCCTCACTAAGCGTTGCATCGATCACGCCGTTGCCACACGATGGCGCTGAACACACGGCAGTACTCGAAAGCGTCCAACCGGAACACGTACTATTACAATCTTGATCTGCACTTCCAGCAGTATCATCGGATGTTCCAGAAATGCCGTCTACACCAACGTCATATACACACGACGTTGCATACACATCCCCGATTTCACATGTCTCTGTGTAATCATCGGTAGCATCGTCAGGAGTTCCGTTGGTACTTGTGCCGATAATTCCATCACCGCAACTACTCGATGTGCCGTACACATCGCCATCGCAATACGATGACGTGTAGAACGTAACAGCATCGGTACTATCGGAATCAAAAGGATTTACCCAACTTGCGCCCGTATATTCCAACTCCGTCGCAAGCTCATACTTCTCAGAACCGATCGCACGATAATGATACACATATGAACCCTCCGGGCACATGTAGGCACCGCTCGTTTGCTCAACGCAAGTCGCGGAATCGTAGCCATCACACGCAGCATACGTATTCAATGGATCCGTTGGCATATCAATGCCAAGTGCCCCGCCCAATGTTTCCGTCCACGAACTCCAGCCACTCGATGCTAACGATCGCACAGCAGTACCAGAGGAAAGCACAGGAATCACGCCGTCATTTTCTTCACTGTATGCGGTAACGGCACGTGAAACATCCTTCACATCCGCAAGACGTGTAACATCACGTGCGATCTTCGCCGCATCATCTTCATCCGCGATGTTCGCCAAGAACGTCAGGTTCTCCACCATCTGCTTGTAAACATCCTGCGTTACGGAAGATGCGCCGGCGTTATACGAAATAACGAAAATGTTCGAATACAATCCCGACGATGTTGAGTTCGCCATGCCAACATATGTGGAGCGTTCATCTTCTACTGCTTGGAATCCATCAATCGTGGTCTCTGATGGACTGCCGGTAAATCCTTGCGCCGTATACCACGCCATTGGGCTGAGATACTCGGCATTGCTCAAGATGCGCACACCAATCACATCGCCATTGTCGTCGGTAGATGATGTTGACGAATCTGCATCGATCTCAAACAAGTATTCTTTCAACACCTTGGTGCTCGATGGTTGCGTTGGCACAAGCACTACATTCACATCTGGCAAATCCTCCGTTGTTACGTCATCGTCAAGATAATCCTTACAATACGACATGGAGAAATTCATGTAGCCTCCTGGAAGTTCAAATACGCCAGTATCGCCAGAGCCATCGTCCGTCCATGGGAAGGATGAAAGTGCTGGCCACGGATTCTTACACAACAGCACAAGAACATCCGCGGTACCGCTCACGGTTTTTCCGGTGGTACCGCCAATGGTGTCTGCCGTAATTTTCACCGTTGCCGTTACCGTTGCCTTACCGTTTTCATTCTTTGCCGTAACCGTTGCTTCATCGAGTGCCGTGGTCGATTGTGTAGCAGTTACGATGTTCTCATCACTACTTGCCCACGCACTCCACGTCCAATCGTATACCGTAGGAATCTCCGTGATCTCTTGCCGTGTGCCAGCGGTGTATGAAACCGCAGTCGCTGTAAACGTATGCGCTTCGCCGCTGGTAGTAAACGTATTCGAGCTTTCGGTATCAGTATCCTCTACCGTCACCGCATCAACAGTACAAATATCGGTTCCCGTCGTGAACGTGATCGATTGCTTTCCCTTCATCGCTCCCCCAAGTGCAGATGTGATGCCTTGCGTTGCCTGATCCGTAAGATCAGTATCCCCCACAAACATAAGCGTGTACGACGAGCTCGCTTCCAGCGCAACGGAATAATTCATGGCAACTTTATACGTCACTGCACCAGTTGTTGCATCGGTAACTGCAGTTTGGGTGTACCCGGAAATCGGCACAATACAGTCTGTCGATGCCGCACTTGCCTCTGCACCAAAGAAGAATGTTTTGATGGTGCGGAACACTTTCGCAAAGAAGCTCGAATCTGCAAGCGCAAGCGTGGTGTATTCCTCCGGACATGATTGCCCGGAAGCCAAGTTCAATTGCACATACATCTGTGGCGTGGTGATTTGTACTTCATCCACCGTTTGCGTGAGCGTAAACGAATCCCGATCCATCTGCTCGGAGAACACGCCGTATATCGCAGCATTGCGGCACACCGCGCTTCCGATTGGTGCCGATGATTCAAGCTCTGGCCGTGGCACACAGCAATTCCCAATCCCCACGCCATACGTGGAAGGATCTGAACAATCTTCATCAGTCGTCGCCCCACACGAAAGTGTAAAGTCTGCAGATGCGGAAAGGCTCGATGATTCTTCCGAAACTGTCACAATACCGATCGCTTTATTGGTTGTAGCACTCACTTCAGCAACCGCTTCCGATGTGATGTACGCCACCTGTACCGGATCTGGTCTGCCATCACCGGTAGAGCTTGATGATTCGCATGATGCATATTCACCAACGCCAGCAAATCCATCACCACATACCGATGGCTCACCGTACGCAACCGATGACCCTTCGAACGTACAGGAATCAGAGCACCCTTCCACTCCAGCCGCAGGATCACAATCCTCCCCCCCACCATTCTCTGCCGTGTCCGTTGCTGCATCTTGCTCAACAAGAGCATTGCCACAACATTCAAACTCGCCGTCTATTGCCCCAGGACACGCGGCAGACCCTTCACGAATACAGATCGACGAGCAGCCATCGTTCTCCGCGGTGTTCCCGTCATCGCAGGTTTCGTACGGTGTAGTGATTTTACCGTCGCCACACAATGCTCCACCTAATGATGCCAAACTGTGAGAACCTTCTGCTAAACACAACCGCGAACACCCATCACCGTTGACGTTATTGCCATCGTCACATACTTCTCCAGCGTGAGTAATCTCATCGGCGGCAATATCATTGTTTCCACACGTTGCGCTCACTGATGCCGAACCCTCCGCCAAACACGTCGCTGAACAGCCGTCGCCATTCGTAAGGTTCCCGTCATCACAACTTTCAGCAATGTCCATGGAATACGTCACTTCAATTGCGTTGTTCGCACAACAATTCGTTCCCGTGGTGCGGCATGTTGCGGTGGCGTATGCGCAATCACTCGTGGCAGTACACGCTGTGCCACTCACCGAGCACGTCGATGTGCTGGTATCGCACGTTTCAACACACTCGCTATCGGCGCTACACGATGAACCAGTAGAACTACACGTAAACGAACACGCGTTCGATCCTTCAAATACACATGTTGACGAGCATCCGTCATGATCTGTGGTATTCCCATCGTCACACTCTTCGCCACTCATGTTTGCATCACGGTCGAGCACGCCGTCGCCACACACCGCCTGATACGGCGAGCTTCCAATTGGCGTACACAGCGATGAACATCCTTCCGTAATTGCCGTAGGTCCGCCGTCGAACAATTTTCCGTCGATCGTTGAAAATGCTGCCGTGTATCCAGTGGTTTCCGTGTTTTGAGTGCTGTCGGGAATTGGGTCTGTCCAGTTCCATGTGTACGCAGCTCCCGCTAATTTCTGCCCAGATGTTGAACAGGAATCTGCGGCACCAAACGCATCCGCAGTAAATGCGGTGGTTTCCCCTACGGCATCTGCTTCAGCGCTACTTGGCGACATCGTAATCCGTTCAATAGCGCACGCCGTACCATCTTCACGCACACGGAACGTCCACGAGAAATCTGATCCGTAATTCAGGCGAATCAACCCAACGCCGCTTTCGCTCGTCACATCACCGGAAACGATGACGCGATAATACTCACCGGCAGTCAACGTTGCCTGATCGAACGCAAAGCCATCACATCGTGTAACGTCATCGGTGCTCGACGTACATGGAGGATTTGCATCAAAAAAGGTCAGATTCGTACACAACTCATTGGAACATTGATAGAGCAAAATGTTGTCACCCGTCGTAATGGTGCTTGCCGTCATTGCCGTATTGAACTCCGCATACACCAACGCATTCGTACATGCCTCAATACAGTTTGGGGCATAGCTTTCCACATACGGATCCGTAAAGTTCACCGTAAGAGTACTGCTATCTGAAACACTGCCGGCACCACCAGGATTCAGCGCAGTTGCAGTCACCTCAGTGACACCTTCTGCCAATGCCTCAAGCGTGGCACATGCGGTAGGATCACCAACACATGTTGCGTCCGCGGTACTATTAAAATCGACGTATGAATACCGATCAAGTGACCAATCCCACGTATAGTCCGAGCTATCCACCACCACACAACCGGTTCCTGCATTTGCACCAAAACCCGTAGTTTCACCATCAACAGAAAGCGATTCCCGTGCCGGAGTAACCGTCACACGGTCAACAACGCACTGCGCAGAAGACGTTGACGTGGTGAAGTCCCACGTTACTGCCTTTGCCAACGGAACAGAATCCGATGAAAGAGCACTCGTCGCAACAGTCACACGATAGGTACTGTTCGTATCAAAATCCGCATCCGGAATCCACGTCACACGCGTTGCGGTGGTCGATGACGCCGCTGTGGCAGTACCGGAAACCGCTGCGGTTGTGGTACATGGATTATCCGTTGCGCTTGCCACGACTGCTGTACATTTTTCGATAGTAAATGCGGCTTCTGCACTTGGTTCATTCATCAGCGTGGTGAATTCGGCATACACCACCGCATTCACACAAATCTCGTCCTGCTCTGAATACACATTATTTGGCACCGCAGAAACAGTAGTCACCGAGCATTCGCTTACCACTTGAGGAACATCGTAAATCTCTCCCGTTGAAAATGCCCAGGCATACGCCGCCTTCACTGCCGCTGACGAAGATGACGTTGCACCAACCGTAAGGTTCGCGGCATTACTCTCACGTCCTGCAACCGTTACCGTGACCGGCCCCGTGACAGCACCCGAAGGAACCACGGCGGTAATTCTCGACTGCCCCCATGTGGTTGCCGTCAAATTCTTCACACCGTCATAAAAGGTGATCGTATCCGTGGCTACGCCAAAACTATCACCAATAATCACCACCTCATCCCCCACGTCAGCTGACGACGTGATACTACAAATTCCAGGTGTTGGCGCAGCACTCGTCACCGTGAATGTTTGCGACGTTGACGTTACCCCTTCGCGATTCGTCACTGTGACGGTATACGCACCATTCGCAAGCGGTGTCGCAGATGCATCGTTGAATGTTTCCGGGACGATAATAATCACCTGATCATTTTTCCAATAATCTGAGCTACACGCGGATGGGAAATCAACGCTCCCAATCGCCGTATCACCAGCAGCATTCGTAAACGTCACTGTTCCCACCGATGCCCCAAAGTTTGTTCCAGAAAGAGTAACGTATTGACCAATTCCACCAGATTCCGGAGCAATATCAGTAATAGTGGAAATATCAGCTTCTTCTTCCACAATAGTCAACGCAACAGTATTCGACGCCTGCCCATCCACCACAACGCTCACGTGATATTCCCCTTCTGTTACCTGTGGCACCGTGACCTTTACCGCATCGGTTCCCCACGCGGTATACGATCCCGCAGCAGTAGATGAAAACAGCACCTCTCCGGCATCACCCTGCGTGCTTCCAAAATTCGATCCGTACACAGTAAGCGCCGACGTTGGATACGCCTCTGATCGGGACAACGTACACAAACTTGGGTGCACCACGTCGTTCACGTCAAAGTTCGGCACCAGCACGCCAGAATCGTCGTTCGTGGCATCCGAAACATCATCGGCATTCACAATCGTGATTGGCCCATCCCCTGCACCCGCTGGCACATCGACAATAACTTGCGTGTCTTGCCACCCATCGCCACAGCTTCGCAATACCGTTGCCTCCACCGTTCCCGTTCCTGCGCTATCGGTAAAGAATACCGATCCATCTGATCCAAAATCTGTTCCCGTAATCGTTACGTATGTTCCCACGGCACCATCTTGAGGCGACACGTCCGTAATAACAGGATTCGACACACACACTCCCTCAACGCATGAGCCACTCGAACAATCACTGTCCACCGTACAGCTCGAGCCATCACATGCGCCACAATACGTTGCCGCAGCAGAATCCCCACCACAATCAATACCGGTTTCGCCAAGTGTTTCATCGAGCACCCCATTAAAACACCACTCCGGTCGAGCACGAACAGAAACAGAATCAAAGTCCTCGTTTCCAGCAAAGTCGATCACCGTCGCGGTCAGCGTGTATCGTGTGCCATCGGTGAAACCCGTAGTATCCAGCGTAGTCGCAATAGTTTCCGCAACACTTCCTGATCCAGAAACACTATCCTTCCATTCGCTATCCACAGAAAAATCTGCACTCGACACCCCAGCATCATCGGTAGCGTAGACCTGGAAGTCCGTCGATGAATCTGTGGGAATACTGGATTCCGGATACGTGATCGACGCCGTCGGATCCTGTGTATCGATGAGCGTTCCAGATGTGAATGTCGCGGAACATGGATCCGATGTATCGCACGTCAGATCGGTACCACTCTTACTGGTAACATCCGATGAAACCGTCACGGTAAACACGGAACTTTCCGCAAAACAGAACCTGTCTGTATTCGGATCTGGGCACACTGCCGTTGGCACAAACTTCACAACATTACCAGAAACAGAGAATGCTCCATCGATCGCTGTTCCCGATGCGTCGGTTATCGTAATATTCCCTTCGATAGAATCGGAATCCACCGTTTTACTGAACGTGATTCGAGGCACAATATTGCGGATACTCACCCCGCCTTCTGGAGAAAAACCGGTGACGGTAAATGCGGAGGAACTTCCGCCGCCCAACCCCGTGCCACTACTGCTACTTCCGCCACTCCCACCAGAACCACCCGTTCCGCCCGTTGCTCCAAGCAAGGACTGCAGCACAAACGTCGTAATACTCCACGAGAGCAAGATGATAACAAGTCCAATGATCGCGTTAATAAGAACTTTCTTTGCCTTTTCAATCTTTTCCGGATTCCCATCTGCTGTCATCCAGAGGAATCCTCCGTACAAAATAATACATACGAGCAAAATACCGAGCACCGTTAAGCTCGTACGGATAATGTTGCCAACAATGATTTTTGGATCGGTATCGCTCAAGCCAGTAGCATCGCCAACGGTGGCAAGCGTATCAGATGTTGCGTCAGCCGCGTGCGCGATCGGCGTCGGCATAAATAATGCTCCGGCATGAAAACCGATGATGAGCGCGACGACTGCCAAACACGATGCAAGAAAGCGTTTCACAAAAATCGTTTAAAAAAGAGTGCAAGCAATGGCCTGCGGGGTTCCGTTGCAGCAATACGGAGTTGCCGACGTTGTACCGCACGTTCCACCCGTCGCCGTTGGCCCCTCGCCTGGCACAAAGCAGTTTTGATATTCATTCAACACGCCTTCGTTCGCCGTCATGCTGTACATGTATGAAAGCGGAACGGCTGCTGATTGATCAGATGCCAGGAACGTTCCGTGTGCAATGGTCACACGTGATTTCACTGGCACCTGGGATGCTACCGTAACTTTCTCCCCCTCTGCCGTGAGCGAATCCACAGTAAAGGCATACCAGAATTCGTGCGCTTTCCCGCTCGTAATTTCCTTATTCGCTGCAACGATATTGGAGGAATTCGCCGAGAATGGATCTACAAGCGAATCAAATGTCATTTGAATGGATTGATCGAGTGCAATATTTTCCTCGGCAATATTCGGAGTAATACTTTCCAGCGCCGGCGTGCTCAAGTTCACATCATTCGTGGTAGTAAAGCTCCACGAATAATCATCTTCTACGACAACAGCGCCGTCACCGTCACCGTCCAACGCATTGCCAGAGGTGTCGACGATACCGTCGTATGGGAAAATAGAGGCAGCGGGATTCGTGCTACTGGATGGCGTGGCAGAAAAGATCGTTGCCGTAATCGCCTCACCCCCAGGCAAACAATAGATCGTTTCCCCACAGGAATTCGTGCCGCACGCATCTGTAGAAGTGAATGTGATGGAACGATACGCATTGCTCACAACATATTCCCCAGCAACCGGAGCGGTAGACGACGTACCGACAATTTGAATATTAGAAAATCCACTTTCACTGAGTCGAGTACCCGTAGATGACGTTGGGTCAATCGCCTCACTAAACATTGCCTGTACCACAATGTTTCTATCTTTCTGCGAGCCGCTTGCGGGAATAACGTATCGCACCGTTGGGGGCGTGACATCCACCGTGGTGCCTGTGGTGAAATACCACAAGTATCCACCAGAATCGATCGGCACATCACCGTCAACATTCTTAATCGCGTCACTCAAGTACACGGCGTACGTCACATCCTCGGTCGCCGAGCCAAGATATTCAACAGGGTCGAACACAAATGTTTTTAAATCCTCGGTAAACGTCACTGCAACATCGGTAAGTGCTGCAGAATCACCACTGGAACGAACGTAGATTTTGACGTGATCGCTATCGATGGCGGTTGCTGTGGTGTCGTCCGAAACATCAGCCGGCGTGCCATTTGTATCGTATCCCGTAATGAAGGATGAGGGATCCATGGCATCACGGAACGTCACAAACATCTTGGTATTCCGGGAAACGTCTGTAGCACCACGCGCTGGATAATGATCACGAATCACGCCCGAGCCTAACGAATTCGACAATCGCTCCACAGAAACACCACCAGAAGAACCACCAGATGTTCCGGTACCCGTGGCATCAGTGAGGAGATTGATCACGAACACGGAAATACCGTATGCCGAAAGGGTGATGAGTAAACCGATAACCGCATTAATCAAAATGCCCTTTGCTTTGTCTACTTTCTTGCCGTCCCCACCTGCCGTCATCCAAATGGCGCCCGCGTATACCGTAAGAAGAAGAAAGAGAACACCAAGAATACTCAAGAACACGGTAATAACACTTCCAACAATCGCGGTAAGGCTTTCTGTACCAAAATCTGCAGCGGTACCCACCGTGGAAAGATTCGTATCTGCAGCAAACGCAACAAGCGTGGAAAGAAAATGGGCATTCATGCCGCACAGTATACCGCACCTGCATGAACACGATTATTTTTGTGCTGGGGAAAAGATGTGTGCAACAGCATTCCGCAGGTGTTCAAGCCCCTCACCAGTTTTTGCGGAAACAGCAATCATGTCACTCGTCATAGAGAAAGACCCTTGGTGCAGCGCATCAATCTTGTTGAACACACGAAGAATCGGCGTAGTGCCAACGCCAAGCTTTTTGAGAATATCGTCGACGACAGCAATCTTCTCTTCCCGCTTGTCGTCTGCAGCATCAATAACGTGCAGCAGCAGATCGGCACTCATCGCCTCTGAAAGCGTAGAACGGAAGGATGCGAGCAGTTCCGGTGGCAACCCCTGAATGAATCCGATCGTGTCGGAGAGCAACGCCGTTCCCTCAAGCGCAGGAAGATACATCGTGCCCACCCGCGTATCGAGCGTGGCAAACAATGCATTTGCCGCATATTCCTTGCGCTTGGTGAGCACATTCAACAGCGACGTTTTCCCCGCATTCGTATACCCAACAAGCGCAACCGTGCGCTGGCCTGTTTTATCTCTGCGTTCCCGCTGACGGTCGCGCACGCCCTGGTACGTCTCCAACTTCTTCATGATCGCCCGTTCCTGCTCTTTCAAATGGCGCTTCATTGCTTCCGTATTCCCTTCCCCACTTCCACCGCGCGTGCCGGTGCCGCCACGCTGCCGGCCCAGCTGCGCACCCATGTCGTAAATTCTCGGCCCCATGTGCCGAATGCGCGCAAGCTCAATTTCGAGCTTTGCCTCCGTGGTTTTGGCATGCGCATCAAAAATATTCAAAATAAGGTCTGTTCTATCCCATACCCGCACCTTTGCGGATTTCAGCTCTTCTTCCAAATGAAAAATCTGACTTGGTTTGAGCACATGGTTCACCACCAACAGCGTTGCCCCCAAGGCTTTTGCCTCTGCGCAAATCTCCTCCACTTTTCCCTTCCCAATAAATGTTCTTCCATCCGGCTTCTCCTTTCGCTGAATGCTTTTCACAACAACAGCTCCCCCATATGTGCGCACAAGCTCTTCCAGCTCCATCATTCTATCTTCTGCCTCGCGCTTGCTTGCCGCAAAGTGAATAAGGTCTGCGAGAATGGTTTTTTGAGGAGTCGCCATAATAAAGAAGTGATCGAGAAACGAGAGGCGGACGCCAGTGGCGAGGGTGTAAATTTTTCAGCGAGGCTACTAGGATGCACAGCCGCAGTCGAGCGCAAGCGAGACGTCGCGGCGTAGCGTCGTGTGACGCAGCAGAAAAATTTATACCCGAGCCACCAGTCCGCCGGAAGAAACAAATCTACGAGGATTCCTACGATTTCAAAATCTTATCAACCATCGCCTTGATTCGCGAGCCGTCGGCGGATTCTTTCAAGTCTGCCATAAGGGCACCCATGGCTTTACCAACAGATGCCATATCGGTAATGCCAAGCTCTGCAAGCTTTGCGCGTACCCGTGTTTCCAAATCCTCATCACTCATTTGCGCCGGCAAGTACTTTTCAAGCGTCGCAATCTCTGCTCGCGCCTTCTCTGCCAAATCTTCCCGCGCAGCAGTCATAAAAGACTCTAAACCGTCCTTCAGCTTCTTCACATCACTTTTAATCGTCGCAATCACGTCGGCATCCTCAAGCTCTTTTCCCAAATCAATCGCCTTATTCTTGATGGACGAAATAAGCATCCGCACCGTATCCAACGTTGCCGAATCCTTATTCTTCATTGCTGCCTTCATGTCTTCCCGGATTTGTTCGTAGAGAGTCATAGAAAATATTTTAGTCCTATTTAGGACTTTCTCATTTGGTCTCTTTTCGGCTTGCTGCGTCGGAAATTCGTTCAACGTACCATGAAGTACGTTTCACGAACTTTCCTCCTGGCGCACCGAAAATAGCCGCAAATGAGAAAGTCCTACTATTATTAAAGTAATTTAGATGAGTTCATATATGAATAGTATACGTGACCGAACGGATTTCGTCATTCGGATACCAAAAGCCTCCCGATTTCTCAGGAGGCTTTTGTTCTATCGACGGGTTGGCTTGCGGAGATCTTCTTCCTTCACTTTTCCAGTTTTCAGAAGATATTCACGTTTTGCTCCCTTTGCCAAGCTGCGAAGCTTACTTGCTTTTACCTTGTTTGGCTTTGGTGTACGAGCAAAATATCGCCCAGCACGTACATCCAGCACCTTTCCGCTTTGCTGTTGACGGCGGCTAAAGCGACGGAAAACCGCTTCAAAGCTTTCTCCCTTTTTTCGTTTGACTTCAATATCAGACATAGTTTTGTGTTCCCTCCTTTCGGGAATGGGAAAATGATAGCAGACGAAGAGAGCCTAAGCAAGTTTCAACACCTGCTTTATGACAACAAACTCACGATCATGCGCATCAAGCCTGGGAAGAACGGATTCATCAAGAATATCAGTGATACCATCGATAATCTCTTCTTTTATGGTATGCATTTCTTCCTTCAATGTATCCATTTTCTTCATCGTCCGCGCTTCTGAAGCCGAAACCGCAGCATTCACCACAGAATGCATCTCATCTCGAATATCATGCTTCAAATCCCTATCTCGCTGTTCCAAATGCTCGCGCAATTCCCTATCTCGAACCTCAAGCTTCTGATCAAATTTCACCTCGAATTCCTCAAACATTCCCCGCAACAAGGCAACATCTTTCGCATCAAACATACAAAAAGAGAAAAGAATAAACGTCTTGTGGGGGAAGACAAAGCGTATTGTAGCATACAGCGAACAGACAACGACCAAAAATCTGTGGACAAAATCCTTCACCGAGAACACGGAGGACGTTCTCATTTTCGACCAGTTTCGATGAAGATCGAGGAAATCTTCGGAGGCGTACTTCATGGTACGTCGACGAAATTTCCGATGATCTGAATCGAAAATGGGCAAAATGAGGACGTCCTCAAAAACAAAAGATCCCCCAACTCAGCCGTTACGCCAAGTCGAGGGATCCCGCTGCTCCGCCCACCGTCAGGGCAAGAGCCGTCATTTTTTTGCCTGGGCACCACCCCAAGCCGGACCAGAGCATCGTCTTTCGACAATCCCCCAGCGACCCACCTCTCTTCCCCCAGAGAGGCAGGATTTCTACCCCAGTTCCTTCACCCATTTTTCCCGAGCTAGTTCGCCACACTAGTCCGGGAAGACGATCACCTAGAGGAGGTTGATCGTCCAATGCCCATCGTACCCACCGCCCCAGCTGTAGCTGGTTGGCACGATGGAATACCCATCGAGGGTCATGGTGGTGACATGCGTGACATCCTGATAGAGCCACACATTGTCATCACCATAAACACCGTCCCCATCGATGTCCCAGGGACCATTGATAGCGAGCACGTTGCCGTGCATGAGCACGAAGGAGGCACACAAAGTCCCCACCCCGGAGGCGTAACCAATGTTCCAGTTCGGATCGTCGTTCCCGTCAGGGAAGACGGTCCAGTCCCGGAGCAACAGCTTCCAGGGGAAGGTTGACAGCCCCGACTCGGGCTCAACACAGACCGCGACGGAGTCACTGGTGTTCGCCAGTCCATCGCAGTTATTGTCAATGCCATCGAGGCTCACCTCCACTTCCCCCGGGTTGACGGTAGCGTCCCCGTCGTCGCAGTCGGTGGCGGCGGGATAGCCGTCTCCGTCGACGTCGGTAGTGGTCGTGGTGGTATCGAGGGTGGCGGCATCGCAGTCGTTGTCGACCGCATCGCCAATTACTTCGATAGCACCAGGATTCACCGCAGTAACCCCATCGTCGCAGTCAGTACCGGCGATGACCGTTCCGGTGATGGTTTCATCACCATAGTTGTCGAAGTCCGAGTCCTTCATACAGTCGATGGTCGAGTCCAGCGTGGCGGCGCCGGGGAAAGTCTGAGAGGCACCGTCGTCACAGTCTCCCCCGAAGGGGAGGTATCCGGTCGGGACGGTGCTGCAGGACTGAGTGGTGGAGAGGTCATCGCCATAGCCATCCCCGTCCACATCGGCGTAGTAGGTGATGGTCACCCCCTCGTCGATGCTGCCGTCGCAGTCGTTGTCCACGGTGTCACAGACCTCCGTGGCGGCGGGATTGATTGCGGTGGCGGTATCGTCACAATCGCCGCCGACGGCGGACCAACCGGTGGCGATGCCGCAGCTCCAAGTCAACGAGGAGGTCTGACCGTACCCGTCACTGTCACTGTCGATGTACGTCGGAGTGGTCGCCGTGGTCACCGCGGAGTCGGTGTCGCTGCAGTCGAGGCCGATCGTCGCGTCGACAACGAGAACGAACCCGTTGAGGACGTTGTCGACACAGCCGTACTGACCGTTCGCAAAAATGTCAGCGAGATTGATAGGAATGACCGCGAGGCCATCTCCATCGCTATCCTGACCGATCGCGAACAAGGTGCTGTCGTTGATCCCGTCCGCATCGCTGTCGTAGGGGATATTGCAAACGCTGGTCGAGGGACCAGAAACCCGCGAGGCAACATCAATCGCCTCCTCGCGAGTGAGGACGATCTCGTTGCCAGTGTCACCCTTGTTACCGCAAGCGGCGAACAGGAGAGCGAGGGTAAAGACGGCGTTCAGCTTCTTGTTTTCCATGGCGGAAACCTCTTGTACGAAAAAACGACGCATCGTGCGTCGCCCGGTCACCAGAGAAGAAGTGATTTTCTTCCTGGGCCGAAGGCTCGAAAAGAAGGGGGATTCTTTTCGAATATTCGGCACAGGAAATGTGTGAAACTGACTGAAAATATTGGACTATTCTGCTGTGAAAGGACTGGGAAATGTACCTGGTTTATGGCAAAAGGTCAAGGGGTGGGAAGAGCATAGGATCGAAAAAAGTGGCTAAAATGGCCACTTTTTCTCAAAGAATATACCGAATTATGCTGCTGCTTTCTCGTCTGCTACGTCTTTCAAACGCTTTGCCACGATGCCCACCACCTTTGCGGCGTCGACGATTTCTTGAGCACCGGATTCCATGTCGCGGAGGATAATGGTGCCGTCGAGGACTTCTTTTTGCCCAAGAATAACAGCAAGAGGAACCTTCAGCTTATCGGCAATTTCCAGCTGCGCTTTGAGGGTTCCCTTACCGAATGCCTCCCCCACTGCAATACCACCTTCGCGGAACTTTTCGTAAATCGCTAAGCCCTTGCGGCGCGCACCTTCGCCAAGCTGGCAAAAGAATACGTCTGTTCTTTCTCGACGTGGGGGCATGACGTTTGCTGCTTTCATAGCAAGTACTAAACGTTCAATGCCCATAGCACAGCCCACGCCACCCGTGTTTTCTCGCCCGCCAAGCAAAGGAACCAAACCATCGTACCGCCCGCCACCGCCCAATGCCATGCCCTCAAGCTCTGGAGACGATGCCGTATTCAGCACAATTTCAAACGTTGTTTTGGTGTAATAGTCCAAACCACGAACCAAGTACGGGTTCAAGGCATACGGAACCTCGGTCTCGTCGAGGTACTCAAGAACTTTCATGAAATGCTGCTTAGAAACCTCATCGAGATAATCAAAGATCTGTGGAGCGTCAGCCTTCAGGGCTTCCATGCCAGGCTCCTTCGAGTCGAGCAAACGTAACGGATTCTTCGTTAACCGTTTCAAATCCGTTTCAGACAGCAATTTCTTGTGCTGCTTGAAGTATTTCGCGAGCTCAGCAATGTAATCCTTGCGTGAAACTGGGGTGCCAAGGGAATTGACTTGAACAATGACATCAAGGCCAAGGTCGCGGCAAAACCGTTGCGCCATGAGAATAATCTGCGCGTCTACCACAGGGTCATCGGAGCCAAAGGCTTCCAAGCCCCACTGATAGAATTGACGATATCGTCCAGCTTGTGGACGTTCATGACGGAAAAATGGCTCAAAGTACCACAACTTTACTGGCTGAGACTGGCTCACCATGCCGTGCTCGATGTATGCGCGTGCCGCCTGCGCCGTGCCCTCTGGGCGAAGGGTCATTTTTACCCCGCCCTGATCGACAAACGTAAACATTTCTTTTTCTACAATGTCTGTGTCCTTCCCCACCGATCGTTCGAATAATGCCGTCTGTTCCAGCACCGGCATACGAATGCGATTAAAACCGTATGCACGAGTCATCGATCGCGCCAACTCTTCTACCTTCTCCCACGCAGCCTGCTCGTCTGCTAATACATCCCGGAATCCCCGCAATGTTTCTGGAGTTTTGGACTTTTTCTTTGGCTCTACTGCTGGTGCAGCTGCCTTTACAGGCGTTTCTTCTAATTCGGTTGATGATGAAGGCATAGAAAATAAGAATGATTAGACCCCCTCCTTACTCCCCCTTTGCAGGGGGAGGGTTCTCGATCAGACGAATCTCGATCGTGACCTCTCCCCCATTTATGGGGGAGTCGGAGGGGGCTGAAGCCGAATGGCGACCTTAGGTGTTAATACGTAGGAACCGTAAACGTTCCCGCCCGATCAAACGGCAACCCACGCACCCACACCCTGCCAATGAAATGATCCCTCGGAACGGCACCAAAGTACCTTGAATCCAAACTTGCGTCACGATTATCCCCCATAACATAGTATTCATCTGTTCCCAAGGTACGACGATCACGCCCCTCTGTTACCTCACTAATATACGACTCGTGAAGCGAAAACCCGTTCGGAACCTCTGTATTAAACACAGTAATCGTCCCATTGCGAACTTCTACCGTTTCCCCTGGAAGCCCGATCACTCGCTTAATGTAATATTGATCATCGTGCTGCGGAGGGCGAAACACGATAATTTCTCCGCGTTCTGGGTTTCGAAAATGGAACGTCAACTCGTCGATAATAAGGTACTCGCTGTCGTAAAAGTTGGGCTCCATGGAAGCGCCTTTCACAATAAACGGCTGAATAAGAAAGTACCGCACCGGCAAAATAATCGCCAAGGCAAGCAGAGCAATCTGCGCAATCTCCAGCACAAAAAGCGCACATGCTCCAATTGTTGGCCCAAACCACTTCATAAACCGATGTTCTTCCGGCGGCACATCCTTAGGATCAAGAAGCATAGATAGGAAGAGAATAGCACAAACCTCCCCCATCGTCATCTTGCGAGTACGCTCCTGTTTTGGTATCCTCTCCTCGATCTTGAATGAGAAGCGTCTGGAAAATGTGCTAAGTTTGGCTAGATGCAAGGCGTGACGAAGACGGGATCGTCAAGACGTACTTCACGGTACGTCGTCGATCACGTCGAGGAGCAACGCAGCAGATAGCCAAACTTGGGCACATTTTCCATGGCTGGGTAGCTCAGTTGGTAGAGCACAGGACTCATAAGCCTGTTGTCGCGGGTTCGATCCCCGCCCCAGCTACCAAAAAGAACCGATTGCTCGGTTCTTTTTCTTTGGACTCTATGCCGTGCGTCGCTCCAAACGAAGAAGTCGCACCTCGTGATTGTCGATTTGGGGAATAATGTCGCCACCGAGAATATCGGCAACACCCTCGAGAATTTCATCTTTGATCTCTTCCTTGATTTTATACATCATCGCAATCATCCGTGTTTCAGACGCGGCGATCGCAGCATCCACGATACGATGAACTTCTTTAGTATTTTCCTCAAGAGCCTCTTGAAGAATTTCACCGAACATTTTTCGCAACAACCGAACATCTTGAGTATCAAGCATACGCGTAAAGAATTACACGAACCCCCATGATATTCCCGAGATCATGTGTCGCGATGATACATCTCTGCACTGGAGAATATTCCTATGATACCAAAATACCGAGCATAAAGAAACCCAAATATCCACCGTTACACCGTATACGTTGTCTCTTGCATTGATCCTGGAGTGCCCGACAAAATTTCCACCGCTTTTGCTACGGAACGGTCGATGATGCCGTGCTCTTCTTTCATGAATCGATTCAGCACATAGGTTTCGAGCGTCTCGTGTTCGGATGGTGCACCGACACCGATCTTCATCCGCCAAAAAGTCTGCGCGCCAATATGCTGGATAATCGACTTCAGACCATTATGCCCGCCGGCACCGCCCTCTGAACGAACACGGAGCGAGCCAAGGGCGAGCGCAACATCGTCAGAAAGAACAATTGTCGACTTCGAGTCAACATGAAAACGATCCATCACCAGCCGAACCGCCTCCCCAGACGCATTCATATACGTCGTCGGCTTCATAACGATGATCTTTACGCCGTCCACATTGCCCTCTGCGATATTCGATCGCAACGTTGGCTCATGTTTCCAGCGCAGCCCACGAGCCTTCGCGAATGCATCAACCGTCATGAATCCAACATTATGCCGGGTGCGTTCATATTCTTTTCCTGGGTTCCCAAGTCCGATGATAAGAATTGCGCTAGTCTCCATACGTTGTGTGCGACTTCCGTGTTGCTTCTACCCGAATCCGAATAGGCGTTCCAAGGAACTGATACTTTTCGCGCATGATGTTTTCAATAAAACGAAGATACGAGTCAGCGAGCGAGTCTTCACGAGAAAGGTTCACCGTCAGCAAGAACATCGGCGGATTCACGCCCGCCTGATGGAAACTGGTAATACGGGGGTGCTTCACGCCTTTGCCCTTGCTCGGCTTGTGCTTCACGATGGCTTGCGAAATAAACGCCTTGGTTTCTGCATCGCTCAAATGCACAAATCGGCTTTGGAACACAGTATCGATAGTATCGAACAGTGTATTCGTACGCTGGCTATGCAAAGCAGAAACGAAGACGATCGGCGCATACTTCAAATGCGGGAGTAATCCACGAAGGTATCGTTCTGCATCATTAATCGTATTCGGTGTTTTGGACTCAACCAAATCCCATTTGTTTGCCACGATGATCACGCTCACCCCAGCATCAGCAAGAATTCCGGCAAGGTGCTTATCGTGTGCCGTAATGCCCTTTTTCACATCGAGCACAAACAAGGCAACATCGGTCTCTTTCAAAATCTCGATCGTACGCATAACTCCCTGCGCCTCCAAATGCACGCCAGCATTCCGAATCGTGGCATTCCGACGAATACCAGCAGTGTCGATGAAAAGATAATTCTTATCATTCCGGGTGAGCGGTGCATCGTTCGGTTCACGAGTGGTATGCGCAACGTTTGCTGTAATAAAGCGCTTCTGCCCCAGCATTGCATTCAACAGGGTTGATTTCCCCACATTCGGTTCGCCAAGCACTGCTACACGCATCGTTGCCACCGTCGAAATATCTTGTGGCGGCTTTCCGATAGTCATCAACATGTCACGTGCAGCATCGAGCACATCACCTACACCGCTTCCCTGCTTTGCAGAAACACATAATGGACGGGGCAACGGCCACGACAACCAATCTTTCCCCTCGGCACGGGCACGCAACGATGCCGTATCCGCCTTATTCCCAAGCACTAATACTGGCTTCTTTTTCTGAAATAAAAGCTTTGCAATATCCAAATCGTCTGGCGTGGGGCCAACAGCCATGTCTACCACAAAAAAGATCAGATCCGATTCTTCAATGGCGATTGTTGCCTGCTCAACAATATTCCGCTCAATTTCATCGGAACGCTCCACATTCAGCCCGCCAGTATCCACCAAGCGCATCACCTGTGCACGCCACACACAGTCTGCTTCAAAGCGATCGCGTGTGGTTCCTGCAACGGTGCTCACAAGAGACTTCTGTTCTTCAACCATACGGTTAAACAACGAAGACTTGCCCACATTCGTTCTACCGATAATAGCAATTTTTGGTGGCTTCATAGGAAAAGAGAACCCGAAATGTAGCATTAAAGCCCCGATTCGTCGATAAAAAGCCTATCGCAGAACTAAATTCATACCGTTTTCACCAATAACAATCAAAAAATCAATCTCTGTTCCTGTTCTACTTGGCACAGATCCTAAAACATCGGGAATAACGGCGCTTGAGGAAAGGTACCCCTGGGGGGTCATAACCACATCGGCATCTAAATACGTTTGCAGCGAAGCTAATTCTTCTGCTTTCTTGCCATTCGTATAGTCAAAAATGGTGGTTTTTGCGTAATCACGATGTTCTGCATTACTCACCACCGCAATAGTAAACCCCGATGTTTGTAACAACTCTGCCGTGCGCGCAGCAAGACCAGTGGTCATGGTGCCATTTTGAATTTCAATGCGTACACCCCCAGCCGCAGACGGCTTCTCTGGCAACGCAGCAGCCTGAGATACCGCAGTTCCAACGGGGCTAAATATATTCTGTGCAATGAGCTTCACGTCACTCCAATCTTCCTTGCGTGGCAAAATCACGAAGGCATCGTTCATTGTTGTGGAATAGAGCGGGCTCCCTGGCGCAGTATCAAGAACCTGCATCACAATGGATTCACGGTGAATTTTGGGAATATATTCAGCAACCCGCATCATTTCCCAAATACTCATGGTGGTTTTTACATTATCGCGCACCGTTGAAAGAACTTTATTCAGCTTTACCGGATTCAATAATACATTCAAAGAAAGCACTTTATCCTTCAGAGCAAGAAGGATTTTTTGTTGACGTGCTGCGCGTGCAAAGTCGCCACCCTCACCGTTATTACCATGACGTGAACGGGCATACTGCAACGCCGTTGCCCCATTCATCGTTGCCCACCCTTGAACAAAAGAAACGGTTTGAACACTTCCCAATTCGTCATCAAGAGGATAGGTGCTGTCTGTGAACGCAGTATCAACATACACGTCTATACCACCAACATCGTTAATAATCTCTTCAAAACCGCGAAAATCCACTTTAATTGTATAATCAACTGTTTGCCCAAGAATGTCATGAATGGTATTCGCAGATGCAACAAGACCGCTTCCCGCAGATTCCATTTCTGCATACGCATTCACGGCATTGATTTTTCGATAGCCGTACCCAGGAATATTCACAGTAAGATCACGGGGAATCGACAACATCCCCACGTCATTCGTTGACGGTTTATAGCTCGCAAACAGAATCGTATCCGTAAGCTCTGCACCAGCATGCCCCGCGCCCCCTACCCCAAGAAGCAATACATTAATCCGATCCGCATCTTCACCTCGCAGTTCCTTATTTGGCGCAGTCGCTAATCGCCGTAAAGAGGAAAATAGGGAGAATCCGTTCACAGCCTGAGGCTCTTCTGCTGTGGTGCGCGCAATATGCGTGCCGACAAAAACACCAACCACACTCAAAAGCAACACAGCAACACTGACACACTTCGTGAATAACCCAATATGAGCCCGAGCCTTTCGCTCGGAAAGAAGTGGGGATTTTGGCAACAAATCAACGGATGATGGCTCTTCAATGGGCATACGAAACAGAACCTCAAAAGATTCATCCAGAGTATACCTCATCGAAGGAATAGACAACAAAAAATACCCCGAATTGGAGTATTTTTGGTGGATGTTGGTGGGCTCGAACCACCGACCTCTGTCGTGTGAGGACAGCGCTCTAACCAGCTGAGCTAAACATCCCTGAAAAGAACGTCACCATTTTAGGCTAAAATAGTGATGTTCTTATGGTGCCGCGGGAGGGACTCGAACCCTCAATCCCTTGCGAGAAACGGATTTTGAGTCCGTCGCGTATACCATTCCGCCACCGCGGCATACGTGCGACAAGATTTTATCACAGTCGCGGAAAACCTCAAGATGTGCTATCCTCTTGGTCATTATGACGCTAACAACTCATGCAGCTATTGGTGCAGCAATTGGGAGCGCAGTGGGAAACCCTATTCTCGGATTCGTTCTTGGGGCAGTATCCCACTTTCTCATCGATATGATCCCTCATGGAGACAACCAACTCTCCGATCTCTTCCGTATTCATAAAAAGCGCCGCAAGCTCGCCGTTGCCTATGTTATGGTCGACGGCGTCGTAGCAATGTACATGATCATGGCAGTATTCCTTGCGCGCACCGATGCTACCCATATTGTCTTCGTTGCAGCCATTAGCGGCAGCATTCTTCCTGATCTTCTTGTAGGCTTAAGCGAAATATTCCGTTGGAAAGTCCTGAAAAAGTTCTGCAAACTTCATTTTTTCTTCCACGACTTCTTTTCCCGTAAGTACGGCGACGTAAAGCTTCAACACGCATTAATCGGGCAAGCAATTTTCATTGCAATTCTGTTGAAACATATCTAGAAGAGACAGTGAGGGGAAGAAAAGTGAGTCTTGGAGTGGATGTGAAAAGCGGCAGCCAGATCCTGAGCGTAAGCGAAGGACCTCGAATGAGACGACAAATAAACGATTCGGGGCGTAAGGGATGGGAATCTTTGAAGGGGTTGTAAGTCCGGACGTGAACCCTCCCCCTGCCACCCGTCCCTCGAAGCTCGAAGAGCGAAGTGGGAAGGGGGAGTTAGAGGGGGTCGTGATCTGCGAAGGTACCCCTCCATTTTCAACCTTTTTCAACAGCACATTCTCCTGCGACGTGATCGTGAAATCGACGAAAAGTGTCTAGAGACGGGGGAACGGAAATCATCGACGGTATGCGTCATCACTTGCCCTGGATCGTCATCATCAGTATCGACCAGCGTTTTCCTCTTGCGAATGATTCGCGTTAGCGAGAGTACTCTTTTTTAAAAGCACATGGTCATATTCCGATGTCGAAAACAGGTAAGCATAATCCGCTATACGCAAAACAATCGATGAAACACGAAGGCAATCGTCATCATCGGAATCCCTGCAACAGATAATGAATACAGACGGTTATCCTCGATGCCTAGTCGTCATCCCGTCCTCTACATGCAACTCAGTTGCATTAGCAGGATGCCCCTTTTCAAAATGCACACCCTCCCCGTCGCAGCCTTTCTGATTCACAACCCACTCAAAAGACTCACTTCACATTCCCGTGCCCCCTCCAACTCCCCCATAAATGGGGGAGAGTTCTCACCCCATTCACAACCCACTCCAAGACTCAGTCACGTCCCTTCACATTTCCAACACCATCCAAAGACTCCCCTCACTTCCCATGCGCGACCCCCTCCAACTCCCCCTTGTAAAGGGGGAGGGTTCACGCCCTACCTCCCAAGCATCGTCACCCCAAGAACAATCGCTCCCACAATGCACATGCCGCAGAAAATTGCGGGGATTGCTCGTTGCCATGGAAGTTTTAAAGCAACGGCAGCTAATACTGCTGTCCACACGCCGGTACCTGGAAATGGAATTGCCATGAATACAATAAGCCCAAGCACGCCATACTTTTCAAAGTCCGCGCCAAATTTTCGATGCGCACGCGCAAGAAGCTTGTCGAGCCACTGTACGCTCCATTGCGCATGCCGTTCTGCCCATGCGCGCACCGCAGAAAATCCAAAGAAAATTGGAATAATAGGCAAAGCATTCCCGAACATCGCGAGCATGTAAACGAATGGTGGGGAAAGTTTCCACGAAAGGACAGCCACCGGAATGGCAAGCTGCGATTCTGTAACAGGAAGTGCTGAAAGCAGAATGGTGCCCAGCCATGGCGGAACAGACGATGCCCAAGAAAAAAAGAGTTCAACGATCATAATTGGGGCCACGTAAACGTGCTGAATGCCCACAATGCAAGCGCTTGGGCATCATTGAATCGATCTGCACGCGAATGGGCACCCAACACTGCAACAAAAACCTCGTTTCCATGATGCGTGATCGTGGTAATAAAACAGTATCCTGCCTCTGGAATATACCCCGTCTTCCCCCCAGTAACGGCATACGGCTTACCGTTCAGCGCGGAATCAAACAGCGCATCCGTAGAATCGACGGTGGTAACGGTGCCGCTGGCATACCGAAGAGGAATACGTGCACTTTGCATAAAGCGAACCAAAATATCTGACTGACGCGCTGCCTGAAGCATAAGCATCGTGTCACGCGCTGTGGAAACATTCCCGCTATCAATGCCCGTTGCTTCCGTAAACGCACTCGACGTCATACCAAGCGCCGCCGCCTTTGCATTCATTGCAACAATAAATGCCTCTTGCGACATACCGGATAATCGAACCAACGCCTGCGTTGCCGTATTATCTGAACCAACAATACTTGCACCAAGCACGTCGCGCACACGAATTCCATCGTTGAACCGCACGTGCACCGTTGCACCCCCAACATAATCGTCGTCCACGAGCGCTACCCACGCGTCAAGGTCTGGCTGCGTCTCTAAAAATACGAGCGCTGTCATTAATTTTGTAATGCTTCCAATCGGGCGCACATCGTCCGCGTTCTTCGCGAATAACGCAGCCCCACTGTGCGTATCTGCTACAAAAACACTCTGTGCGTCGGTAACAACTCCATAATTGGAAAGATCTGTTTTTTGTGGAGGAAATACGGCAACATCTTGCGCAACGGGAAGCCTAACAGGCGTAGATGTTAACGAGAATAAAGGAGCAGCGAGCACTTCGGGTGGCGTTGAAATACCAATCTGCCATTCCATATTTGCAGCATCAACCGGCACAATGCGCAACACCGTCACCGCTAAAAACATTTGTGCAACAACGCGTGCAATCATACAGATGATGATTCAGCAGTCAGAGCAGAAAGCAATGCATCGATTTTCGTATTCCCATGAAGATCGGCGTAATCCGTCAGCTCACTCACCGTATGAAGACCAAGGTATCGAAGCGCATCGTTCGTGAGGGTGTACACCGGCTGAAGTTTCACCGTGTCCTCATTTTCATCGATAAGCCCTCGCATCAGGAGATTACGGAGAATCAGTGTGCAGTTAATTCCACGAATCGCTTCAATTTCCGATTTCGTAATCGGCCCGCGGTACGCAATAATTGTTAACGTTTCCAGCGATGGCCGCGTAAGTTCAGATTCAATATCTTCTTTTGAACAACGCTCGATGAGAGATGTAAAAGCAGGATTCGTTGCCAATGTCATGCCTTCGGCACCAATAACAACGTGAACGCCAGAATGATCGATGTTTCTTCTCTTCGCAAGCTCGTCAACCGCAGCAGTCGCCTCATCAATGTGGCAGGAACACGCAGTCGCTAAAAATTTTGCAGACACCGGCTTTGTACTCACGAAAAGGATTGCTTCAATTTTTGCGGAAAGTTCAATCATACCGGCGTACGTTCAAGGTGGATTTCGGTGCCATGCGATTCCTGTTTCGCGGTGAGATGACGTCGACGAAGAAGTTCGAGTAACGCCAAAAAGCTTACCACAATTTCACGCGTGGTTCCGGCATGAGCAACAACGTCACGAAAACGAATGTTTGCCCGCGTTTCCAGTACTGCCTTTAATTCGTCGATGCGTTCTTCCACTGTCTTCGTTCGCTCTATCGATGTTTCTTGCAAAGTAAAGAACGGCTCAAGGCGCTTCAGAATTGAACCAAATGCATCCCGCAATGCATGCATTGTTATATTCTTTGCTGGGCTAAACAATCGCACAACCTCTCGATTCTTCACCGCCGGCCGCACAAACATAGCGCGCACCCGGTACTGCTCGTCCAAAAGCGCCGCTGCTGCAACAAATTCTTGATAGAGTCGCAGCTGATCCTCCAGCTTTGCTACAGCAGCATCCTCTGCATCAATCTTCACATACGGCATCAATTCCCTACTCTTCAAATAGATCAATCGCGCGGCAATCACTAAAAAATCCGCAAGCTCATGGCTCGAAACCGCATGCGCTTCCATATACGCAAGATATTCGTCTGCCACATGCGCCAACGAAACCTTGGTCACCGGCAAATCCTTTTTCTCAATCATCTGCAACAGCAGCGCCAACGGCCCAGAAAATTCCGCCTGATCAACCAAAAAAGACATATAAGAAAGTGTAGCAAAAAAGCAGAGAAGTGGATATTTACCTCGGCAGAATGAAGGCGGTCACTTACAATGCTCAATATATGTCAAAGCTCGAAATACCCCGCCAAGCCTCAAAAAACAAAGAAAAACTGCAGACGTTGGACGCAATATTTGAAGTTGGACCAGGAATACCCCTAGAGATCAAAAAGAACATCAAGAGCCTCATAAGAACCCTGGAACCATTTGAATCGCTTGCACAGGAAATGGCAGAGAGTCCCGATCCTGAGACACGAAGTGCCTTTCTCGCCATTCTTGAACAAAGTGGCACGCTCTCAGAAAAGTTCCTTACACAGTTTTCAGAAATCGCTGCAAGCCTCGCTAAATATGTCGAAACAGTGCGCTTTGGCACTGGTGCAACCGCAACACTTGAAACTCTCGATCGAGCACTCAATAGCGCCATTGTTCGCATGAAAAATAATGGACGGATCCTGGGCGAAAGAGTTGGTCATGAAATTGTACGATATGTCGTAATCATCCTTCATCAAACAAACATCGATACACAAAATGAAAATGGATTCGCCGTGCATCAAAAAAAGCGAGTAGTACGGCATACTCCCGAGGAAGAAAAGAAAAGACGGGAGTATGTGGCACTTAGCGCGCTAGGGAAAGCAATGGTATACCCAAGGCAACGTCCAAACCCAGAGCGCAAAAACACCGACGATACATACACCTTCAAAGAAAAGGTTACACTCTTGCGGGATATTGATTTCCTGCCAGGGACCGGATTCCAGACTCAGATCGTCCTCCCATCCTCAAGCGTACTCCAAAAGATGCTCTTCGTAGACCTTGCCGTGCACGTCATAAACAATCTTGATCCACTCTCTATTGCACGATTCAAAATGACATTCAACGGAGAAGAAATAACGGGAAATATTTCTCGTCTTGATGGCGACATTAATGCAAGCGGATGTCGCTTCCTCAAAATGCACGACGTACTGCGCGTTGCCGGGGTAGCAAACGCATCCTATTTTATCCAAGACGCAATCATTACCACCATGTTTACTGCATGGGAACGTGGCATACTCCGTGAAATGCCCTACATCTCTGCAATACAGCGAGAAGAATCGATCGACACAACATCAGCGATCACTCTCGAAGAATCTACCGGTGTCATAAAATCTCCACCGAGCACGGAATCAAATCTTCAACGAAACGAGGTCCTAAAAATAATCACACCACCATTAACACATCAAGAAAAACCAAGGTATATTAAAGGACAGCGGGAAGGCGTACGGAATATTTCCTGGATCACGGTCATGCGACGTTTCGCACAGATGGGAGTAACAATCAGTTATGAACGCCACCCAAAACTCACCTACAACGGAGAAACATACATCTACGTCAACAAACACGACGATGGAACCGATCGTCATACCAAACGCCTACGCGAAGCATTAGAGAAATTGAAAATACCAGAGAAAGATTTCTTGCGCGGTATCTAAAAAATGAGGCTCATTGCTGAGCCTCATTTTTATACTGTTCCTACATCGTCGCCGCCGCCTCCACCACAACCGTCCCCGTCATTTCTTCGTGATATCCACAGTGATAGGTATAAATCCCTGGGGTATCGAATCTGCGCACAAAGCTTTCTCCCGACTTCATGGTTCCCGTTCCCCACGCATTATCATCTGCGGTTGCGGTATGGTTCACCGAATCATTATTCGTCCACTTCACTGTCTGACCAGCGGTGATTGTTGTGGTTGCATCGGCAGCCATCAACGAACCAAAGGCCATATCCTCAATAGGAATCCAGGTATAATTTGATAAGCTCTTATCGTCAGTGATCGAAGCCGTTCCACTCCACACACGACTCACAAAGAACGCTGCTCCCGATGCTGAATCTTGCACAATATCCGTGGTAAGTGACTCACCGATGGTGTAATTCGTAAAGAATCCATCAAGCACATCATCAATTGCCGTATTCCAACTTGCCCCGTACAACAAAACCGCAGTTGCTTCATCCGTCACCCACTGCAACGTGCCACCTTGATTCACGAAGTATGTCTTTGGATCGGAATTGATCTTAATCATTTTACTTCCTGGTCTGTACGTCACGTTCCCTCCCATCTGAATTTTCGCCAATTCCGCGTCACTAATCGTCTTCACCGATGAGAAATCAAGTTCCCCAGTTTCTGCATCCGTATACCACGTTGCATATGTTTTTTCATTTGGAAACACATAACGGAACCCATCTTCACCCATGTAGTACACCGCAGAGAATGACGTACCACGAATCAAATCACCAGGCTCCGCTGCCACCGTGCTTTCCGCATACACCAGCGCAAACGGCACTATGGAACCAAGAACACTCATTACCGTGAGTACCGACGCAAAACGGGAAAAAACATTCATAAAAAAGACATGTAGGACTTCCTCATTTGAGGCTATTTTCGATGAACCAGGAGGAAATGTCGTGAAACGTACTTAACGGTACGTTGAACGACTTTCCGACGCAGTGAGTCGAAAAGAGACCAAATGGGAAAGGACTAAAAAATTATTCTTCGATCACGGTGATTATACCAGTCACTTCTGGGTGGTAGCTATCGTAATAGGAATAATCACCTACCGCATCAAACCGATGTACAAACGATTCTCCCGGCTGCAACGTGCCAGTGCCCCAGCTATTATCATCAGCAGTTGCCGCGTGAACAACGGCGTCTGCATTGGTAAATCGCACCGTATTGCCGACAGAGATATAAAATGTGCCGCCGTAAATTCCCGAGAGCGAATACGTCGTGATTCCTGCAAGTTCATTGCTCATAAAATTCACACGTGGTGGAACTTTCATGACCCAAGAAAAGTTTTGGCTAATTCCAGCCGTCTCCTCAAAAGTATTCGCGACAAATATCGTCGCATCCTTCAAAGGTACGTCGTTCAATACATCGCCGATAACATAATTCCCGAAGAATCCATCCGGAATATCGTCAATCTTCGACTGCCATGCCGATCCATAGAGTGCAGCTGCCATCTCTTCAGAAGGAACCCATCGCAATGTTCCGCCTTGCGTTACCATATACGTCTTCGGGTCACTAGCGATCTTCACCATCTTGCTTCCCGGTCGATACGTCACGTTTCCTCCCATTTGAATATCAGCAAGCTCAGCATCGCTGATCGTCTTTACCGTCGAAAAATCGGCATACCATGTAAAGTATGTTTTTTCATCGGGAAAGACATAACGCAGTCCATCCGGCGCCATGAAATACACGGACGAGAACGTGGTGCCACGAATAAGATCGTAAGCTTCTGCTGTTGTTTCAGTAGCATGAACAGGAGCAAGTGGCATAAGACCGATGATGAGACTCATCACTGCAAACGTCGACAAGAATCGTGATGATAATTTCATAGACGAAGAAAAATACTTGTTCATTGTAACACTACGGTCTCAATCGCTGGACATCACGAGGAAAGATTGTTGCTTCTTTGACGTTGGATAATCCAAGAACATTTTGGGTTAATCGTTGCAAGCCAATGGCGAAGCCGCCTTCTGGAGGAATGCCGAATTTGTGCATAGTGAGATAATCTTCGAAATCTTTTGGATCTAATCCTTTCTCCACAATCCGAGCAAGTTGTTCATCGTATCGATTGATGCGCATGCCTCCCGACGTGATCTCACTTCCGAATCCGATGACGTCGAATGAAAGCGTGTTCTCAGGATTTGCTGGGTCGGGTTTTACATAGAACGCACGCTTTGTTGCTGGCCAATCGGTAACAAAGACGAAGCCACAGTTGTGATGTTTCACCGACCACACTGTCGATAACCAGCGCTCTGCGGCTGGCGAAAGATCAGGCTCGTTTGTCTCATCGATTCCTGCCTCGTCACGATACGCTTCGAGCGCCTGTTTCAAGGTGATTCGAGGAAATCGGTCGCCAAGTGGTGGCAATGTCACATCGAGCAGTTTGATTTCGACGGCACATTCTTTCTCGACCGTCGCCATCATTTCTCGAATAACACCTTCCTCGACCTCCATCAATTCTTCCATATCCGTCACAAACCCCATCTCGAACTCGAATTGATTGAACTCGGTCAAATGCCGTGACGTCGCAAACTTTTCTGCGCGAAATGAATACGACAGTCCATAAACACCCTCGTAGACTCCCATCGTGATCTGTTTGTAGAGCTGTGCCGATTGCGTGAGCGTTGCTTCTCTTCCGTAATAATCGACCTTGAAAAATTCAGCACCGCCTTCACTTGCTGCACCAGAAAGCACAGGGAAAAAGATTTCCGTAAATCCTTGACGCTCCATGAACGATCGATAGCCATGAACAAGTGCGGCTTGCACGCGAAAAATTGCGCGCTGTTTTGGATGACGAAGGGTGATGACACGATTATCGAGCAAGGTATCGAGCTGAACATCGAGCACTGGCTTGCCGATTTCAACCGGTACAACGTCGATGACGGGCGAAAGGATTTCGAGTTTCTCGACCTGCATCTCCACTTCTTTCATCGACGGATCCTTCGATTTCTTCTCCACGATCTTGCCGGTGACAGATAGTACAGTTTCGACCTGAAGTCCTTTAAGCTGCTCAAGTTGTTCGGCGTTCAATACGGTCTGCGCCAAACCAGATCGATCACGAATAATCGCAAAACCAAATTTACTCATGTCGCGCAAGCTATTAAGCCAACCTGCAATGGTTACTGTTTCGCCGAGCTTTGATGGGAGGTCTTTGATGAGTGTTCTGTTTTTCATACGTCGTATTGGTCCTATAAGTCTTATTAGGGTGTTGATCGGTTCAGCATTCTTGGAAATGCGATGGTTTCGCGAATGTGGTGCACGCCGGTGATCCATCGAACCGTTCGTTCAAGCCCGATGCCGAATCCGGAGTGCGGCACACTTCCGTACTTTCGCGTGTTCAAGTACCACTCATACTCTGCTAACGGATAATTTCGATCAACAATTTCTTTTTTGAGCATCTCGTAACTCTCCTCACGCTGGCTGCCACCAATAATCTCTCTTCCCTCTTCTGGTGCAATCAGATCGGCACATCGCGCACGAAGTACGCCAGCATCATCGGTATACCGTTTCATGTAGAACGACTTAATCTCTGCGGGATAATCTTCGATGAACACCGGAAGCTTGTACGTATTCCCAAGGGCAATCTCCTCTTCCGTCGACATATCACCGAGAAGGTCGACGGGCTCGATCGTGAGTTTCTCGTCATGAAGAATCTTTTTCGCCTCGGAATGTTTCAAATGAACGAATGACTCATTCACGATCCGTTCAAGGATCGTCGTGTCTCGCTCCAGAATCGCAAGCTCTTGTTTGCAGTGATCGAGGACATCTTTCACAATCCGCTTCACCATCTTTTCTTGAATATCCATGTTCATCGCTTGATCGAAATACGCCATTTCTGCATCCATCATCCACAGTTCGCTCAAGTGATGACGCGTCTTGCTCTTCTCTGCGCGGAATACAGGACCAAAGTCGTACACCTTTCCAAAGCCCATAATCCCTGCCTCGCTATACAGCTGACCGGATTGGGAGAGATACTTTGGATCGCCGTAGTAATCGACCTGGAAAAGCTGCGTGGTATCTTCGCAACTTGTCGGCTGAATGATTGGAGTATCGAAACGAATGAATCCTTCTTCGTGAAAGAACTGTTCGATGCTAAAAAATACGCGATCGCGAATGCGTAACACTGCCCACGGCGTCTGCGATCGGAGATACAAGTCGCGATTCTCGAACAAGAATTCTGGACCATGTTCCTTCTTCCCGATCGGATAATCTTCCGGCGCAACGTGCACCATCGTGAACCCCGTTCCCTGAATCTCAAATCCCGATGGTGATCGGGGCTCTGCCTTCACAATACCCTTCACTATCACCGATGACTCAATACGAACGCCCTGCAACGATTCCCACGCCGCGGCATCAATATCTTGTGGCGAATACACAACTTGTACTCTTCCAGAACCATCCCGAAATTGCAGAAAGTAAATCTTTCCACTCGATCTAAAGTTATACGCCCAGCCCTTCAGCTCAACTTCCTGCCCGACCATGGATGAGAGTTGTGAAATATATGTCATAAAAAGAAAAATTCGCCTGTACAGAACCACAATGGAATCATTATGGAGCTATACGGGCGAAGTTACTCGCGGTGCCACCGTACTTTTCCGTCAACAGCTTTTGGCCGATTTTCGATTCACTCGTCAGAAATTTGCTCAACGTACCGCGAAGTACGCCTCGCAAATTTCCTTCCTCGTTCATCGAAACTCGTCGCAAGATCTGTCGCCGGACTCGTTTCTATTTTATCGATCACCGAATCCAAAAGTTGTTTGCTTTTGGCGCGCGCTGTCACGGCGTGCAGTCAGTAGAGGGAGTGTAGCACGGGAACCTGATCCTTTGAAGGGGTGATGGACTGACTCTGCCGTCGCCCCTCCCAATCCACTCAAAGGATCAATGCAGTTTTTCAGTGTAATCCCCAAACCAAACAATGTCTTTATACCGCCACTGGCACTGCCAACACTCCTGTCCAAAACGGCATCACCATTTCTCCGGGCACGTGATACACATACACATCGTGCACGCATTGCACAAAATCCTCAACCTGATTACCGATCAATGGAAGGCGCATGAGAGATTCGTACGTTTCGTCGCGCCCAATGCGCATTAACGTAACGATCTCTTCGTTCATCGGTCGCGCCGAAAACCAATCTTCGGGGCTCGTTTGCACACAATCCGAACAGACCAATCCGCCCCGCCCGCCGTGCCAACGAAATGAAAGCGGAAGAACGTTTTTTCGACACGCAAGGCAATCGTGGAGCTCGACGCCGTATCCCAATCTACTTAACAAGCGAAGGATTGTTGCACCAAGAACAAAGGCACTTCGCGTATTATGCAGCGAAACTTGTGCGTTAAGAAAACGGACAAGACCAATCACATCATCGAACAATTCTGGATCCGCAAGGTCTGGCCGAATTGCCTTTGCGAGCATAGCGAATAACGTTTGCGTAAACATCCGATGTTCAAGATTCGTCTGAATCCGATCAAAAACCTCGCGGCGTTCAACGCCAATAACAGTCGTTGATCGCGCACTTTTAACAATCTCAAGATCCACAACAGCAAAAGGCTCCAAATGCGCCGCAAGTTTTGCTCTCGGTTTTTGCGCACCCCGCCCTACAAACTCAATCAATCCATAATCGGGGGTCAGTGCGCTATACCAGCGATCAGACTCTCTCCACGCCGATGATGTCAGCACGATTGCAGTGGTTTTTAATGCTGACCACATACTCATTCCGTACGCCGCTTCGCAGTATCAACTGTGAGCTCTACATCACCGTCCAAAAACGCCTGAAGAATAATCTTCGCTGCCCAAGCATCTTCCGGCATATCACTGTCATATTCTTGTTGCAATCGACGAGCCTCTGCCGATGTAAACTGTTCGTCAACAACGAAAATCGGCATCGGAGTTGCCGCTTGAACATCACGAACGAATTGTTTTGTGAGTTTGAGTTGCGTTTCGGTATGGTGCGCGTCCGGAATCGGTAGCCCAATCACAAGCGCCTCGGCACCTTCATCCCTCGCACGATTCAAAATCGTCGAAATCGCCTTCACTCCCCCATCGATATTCCCCATCGGGAACGCCAAACCCGTCTCATCGTCTCCAGACGCAAGACCAATCTTCTTCACACCAAAATCAACTCCGAGGTATTTCACATGACTTGACGTACGCCTGGAGAAATAAAGTCCGCACGAACAATATCACCATTACTTTTCACCGGCATGTCATCGGTAACTACAAACATTCCATCACCATCATCGACGTGAAGAAGAAGCACAAACGGCTCGCCTTCCGTCATTTCATCCGAAAGTTTTATATCGACCTCAACGTTCTCTCCGATATTCAACAGATCCGAAACTCCGATCATTGGACCAGGAGCACTACCAACCGATCGATGAAGCGTGACAAATCCCGGTTTCACAATCGTCACAAGGATTTTCGTTTCATATTTCGTTGGAGTCGTCACCGAGATCGCAGAACCCACAACCTCAACCGGACCGTAGCTGAGTTCTGGTGCAGACTTTGCGAAGTACAAAAATACTCCAATCGCCGCGATCACGATAATGAGAATAATGCCTCCAAAAATATCATCCTTTTTCATAATTTATGCGGTTACACCACGAACTTTCGGTACTGGCGTAAGAATTTCAGGGCCATTCGGAAGAATTGCGATAGTAACTTCAAAGTGCGCGGCATCACTACGGTCTGCAGTAATAATCGTCCATTCATCGTCAGAAACTTCAACGTCGTGTGTTCCCGTAGTCACCATTGGTTCAATAGCGATACACATCCCATCAAGAAGAGGGGCTTTTGGGAAATTCTTTCCACGAAAATTCGGCACGTTTGGCGCTTCGTGTACCGCATGACCAACGCCGTGACCTACCAAAGATTCAACGATGCCATACCCTTTTGGGACAGTGTCTTCAACGGCGCCAGCAATATCCATCACCGTATTCCCAATCACCGCAGCATGAACGCCTGCCATCATCGATTCATGTGTGATACGAAGCAAAGTCATTCGCTCTTTCGAGATTGATCCGATTGGCACCGTTACCGCCATGTCGGTACAAAGTTCCTTGTACCAGCAACCAATGTCGAGGCCGACGATGTCGCCTTCTTCAAGAACAATCTCGCGATTACCCAAACCGTGAACAACTTCTTCATTGCGCGAAATACACACCGTCGCGGGAAACGGCCTACTCTTCGATCCATACCCAAGAAACGATGGAGTGCCACCCCCAGCCTCAATAACGCCACGAGCAATATCGTCGAGGTGTTTCATGGTCACACCAGGCTTGGCAGCGTCAACCGCAGCCTGAAGTGCCTTCGATAATAGTGCACCCCCTTCACGCATCGCCTGGATATCTTCTGCTGTTTTAATATTTGCCATAGAAAATTAACAACCTCCCTGTGCCGTGCACACACCATAAATTCGATCCGCCACTTCTTCAACGATACCAACACCGTCTACCTCACGAACCAATCCCTGCGATCGATAATGATTAATCATCGGCTCTGTGTCTTGATCATATATTTCAAGACGACGACGAATGGCATCTGGCGTGTCATCTGTTCGATGTTCCGTTCGGGATCGATGTGCAATACGCTCAATGGAGACTTCGCGAGGAACTTCGATAACAATAACCGCCGTTGGTTTATCATGTTCGGCATACGAATCATACTGATCTTGATTGCGTGGAAAGCCGTCCAGAATGTATCCGTTTGCACAATCTGGCATATGAAGCCTCGCGCGAAGAACCTCGGCAACAATATTTCCAGGAACAAGCTCGCCCTTTGATTGAATAACACGAATGCGCTCTGCAAGATTATCTGTTCCCACAGCAGCATCACGAAGGAGTTGCCCCATTGAAAATTGTGGAATCTTTAATCGTTCAGACAATATTGCCGCCTGCGTTCCCTTCCCGCACCCCTGTGGCCCAAGGAGAAAAATTCGATGAACCATAGGAAGAATATGGTGAAAATGATACAGGATTTCACTCAAGCTCGCAACGACTTTTCAACCCTTAGGGTTGGTCGACCCTTAGGGTTGAAAAAGAAAAAACACCGAGTTTTCTCAGTGTTTTTCAAAATATAGTTCGCGATCCTTGGATTCCTTACACATCGTACGCACGCATAGTCAACTGTGATTGAACCTGCTTCACAATATCGATAACCACTGAAACAACGATAATCATCGAGGCACCGCCGATGGCAAGGCTTTGATTGCCGGTAATTCCTTGAACAATATTCGGTAATATTGCGATTGTCGCAAGGAAGAATGCACCGGAAAGCAATAAACGATTCATAACCCACTGAAGATATTGGGTTGTTTTTTCACCCGGGCGTACACCAGGAATAAATCCGCCCTGCTTTTGCAAGTTTTCCGAAATTTGCTCCGGACGGAATACAATAGAAGCGTAGAAGAAAGTAAACGCGAAAACAAGAACAAAGTACAGCACAGCGTGCACGATATTATTCTGGAAGGTTACCACAATCCATTGCGCAAGATCACGCACGACCTGTGTGCGAGCTTGCATGAAAAATTGAGCCAATAACGGAGGAAGAACAACGATGGAAAGTGCAAAGATAATTGGAATCATGCCGCCAATATTCAGGCGCAACGGCAAGCTTGATTGCACTTTTCCCGATGTTTGCCCTCCACGAGCATATTGCACGATAATATTGCGCTGCCCTTCCGTCACCACTACCACGCCCACGATGGTAACAACAGCAAGAGCAACGAAGAGAATAATGCTCAAAAAGTCACCAGACGTATACGTCGCAGCTGCCTGAGCAACAGCGGAAGGAAGACCGGCCATGATACCTGCAAAAATCAATAAAGAAATTCCATTTCCAATCTTACGTTCCGTTGCCAATTCACCAAGCCACATTAAAAATACCGTACCCGCTGCCATAGAAACTAAGGCGAACATCAACTGCACACCAGTAAGGGCAATGCCAAGCTGCTGTTGACCCTCAAGCAAGCGCAACACCCCATACCCCTGAAGAAATGCCAAAGGAACCGTTGCGAATCGGGTGTAGCGCGTAATGCGTTGACGACCCTGTTCCTCTTTTTGTAATTCTTCCAAGCTAGGAAAAATCATTCCTAAAAGCTGGAAAATAATGGAAGACGTAATATATGGCGAAATTCCCAAAGCAACAACGGAGAAGTTCGTCAACGTTCCTCCCGAGAACATGTTCAAAATACCAAGGAATTGATTCCCTGCTAAAATGGAAGAGATCCCTGATGCATCAATGCCCGGAACAGGAATGTGCGCCGCAACGCGGAACACCACAACCACAAAGACGATGAACAGAAGTGCATTGCGGAGTTCCGGAATGCGGAAGATGCGTTTCAGAGTTTCCATACGTAGAAAAGAAGCTAGACGTTTACTGTTCCGCCGACCTTCGTGATCTTTTCTGCTGCAGATGCAGAAACGGTACAGTTCTTTACGGTAACTGCAATGGTAATGTCTCCGTTTCCAAGAATCTTTACCGGGGATGTTTTGCTCAATACGAGTCCTTTTTTAACGAGAGTTGCCGGCGTGACATATTCACCAGCAATATATTTTGAAGTAATAGACTCCAAATTCACCGTCTGTACCTTTGGCGTAAGCGATTTAAATCCACGCATCTTCGGCGTTGCAAGCATAAGGCTACGCATACCAAGGCGCTTCAAACCACCAACACCAGAACGAGCACTCTGACCTTTTTGTCCGCGACCAGCTGTGGTGCCACGCGATCCCAAGCCGCGACCAACGCGACGCTTGTTACGTTTTGCGCCCAATGCCGAACGAAGAGTTGAAAGAGAAATTGCCATATTAGGCTGTGATTACCGAAACAGCGTCTGGCTTGCGCAATGCCACAAGAGCCAAGAACGTTGCCTTTGCATTGTTAATCTTATTGCTCGATCCCATAAGTTTCGACACTGCGTTTGGAACACCGGCGAGTTCAAGCACCATACGTGCAGGACCACCACACTTAAGCCCCGTACCCTGAGGCGCAGGCTTCAATAATACGATTGCGGCAGCAAATTTTCGGGTTACTTCGTGAGGAATCGTCTCTTTCACCAACGGAACGGTCACCATGTTCTTCTTTGCTTGACGGAATGCTTTTTCCACCGCCATAGCAACATCGGCACCCTTTGCAACACCAAATCCTACTCTGCCACGACGATCACCAATAACTAAACTTGCGCGAAAACGCATACGCTTTCCTCCCTTCGTCACACGAGTAACGCGAGCAAGTTCAAGAATTTTCTGTTCAAACTCGCGTGGTTCACGGTCGTCACGACGACCGCCACGTGCGCCACCCTTTCCACGAGAGTCGCCTCCGCCTGGTCGGTTACCACCCTGACCAGGACGACCACCGCGTCCTGCTGCGCCACGATTAGCGCCAAATGCTGGTCGTGCAGCTCCGGTTGCTGCTACTGGTGCTGTTGTTTTTGGAGAGTCGGTCATAGATTAGAACTGAAGTCCGTTTGCACGACATGCTTCCGCAATCGCCGCAACACGACCATGATAAAGATATGAACCGCGGTCAAACGTCACCGTAGTAATGCCAAGCGCTTTTGCTGCTACCGCAAGAGCAATTCCAACATTCGTTGCACGAAGTAACGGTTTGTCTGTCCGAAGCATTTTTACATCAGAAGCTGAACATAATGTTTTTCCAACATCATCATTCACCAACTGAGCACTAATGTGCTTACTTGAACGAAAAACCGTTAAGCGAGGTCGCTCTGCAGTGCCATGAATTTTTGCGCGAGTCCGGAAGGCACGACGTTCTTTTCCGTGACGTTTCGCGAGGATATTCTTTCGCAACATAGGAGAGTATTATTCGCTCTTCGACGCTTTACCAGCCTTACGACGAATAATTTCGTCAGTATAGCGGAAACCCTTTCCCTTATACGGTTCAGGTTTTTTCTGAGAACGGATTTCTGCGGCAACTTTTCCAACCAATGCGGCATCAGATCCACTAATTGTAAGAACATTCGCTTCAATCTTCGCAGAAATTCCTGCAGGTAATACGAATGTTACATCATGTGAAAAACCAAGGGAAAGCATCAACGTCGTGCCTTGCATGCTCATCTTAAACCCAACACCGTTCAGCTCTAGGGCTTTGACATATCCTTCAGATACGCCTTTTACCATTTGCGCAATGAGTGCGCGCATCGTTCCCCAAATTGCACGATCCTCACGATCTGGATCCAAAACAGTCACATCGATCTGCGAAACACCTTCATTCACAGAAAGTGTTGCAGTGGCACGTGGGTGAAGTACAAGCGAAAGCGCACCTTTTGGTCCTTGTGCAGATACAGTGTTCCCAACAATTGTTGCGGTAACACTAGCAGGCAAGAAGATTGTCTTTTTTCCAATGCGAGACATATATTTAGTAGATTTCGCAGATAAGCTCACCGCCCAAACGACGCTTATACGCTTCCTTATTCGTCATCAATCCGTTTGGCGTGGAAAGAATAGAGAATCCTTGACCAGACCGAACGCTACGCAAATTATCCGCCTTTACATACATCCGAAGACTTGGTTTGCTCTTCCGAGCAATAGAGGCAATCATCGGTTCGCCAGTCTCACGATACGCAAGGCGCACGCGCAACATGGGCTTCGCACCATCCTGAAACGTTTCCACGGCAGAAAGACACCCTTCTTTTTCAAGGATCTTTGCAATGGCGAACTTCATGTTAGACATCGGCATCTCAGTAGTCACCGCACGCGTCATGGACGCATTGCGGATTCGAGTGAGCATGTCGGAAATTGGATCGGTCATCATATTTTACCAGCTTGCTTTTCGAATGCCCGGAATCTCACCAACGTTCGCAAGTTCACGGAAACAGATACGGCACAGGCCAAAGGCTCGCATAAAGAAGCGTTTACGACCGCAGCGCCAGCATCGATGAACGATGCGTGTGCTGAACTTTGGCTTTTTTGCCGACTTTGCAATTTGATTCGTCGTTGCCATACCTTATTTCTTTTCTTTCAAAGCGAACGGAAATCCGATCGCTTTCAGAAGGGCAAGACCTTCTTCGTGATTTTTGGCGGTAGTCGTGATCGTGACCTGGAGCCCATGGAGCGATTCCACTTCATCTGGATGAATTTCTGGAAATGCAATGTGCTCTGTAAAGCCGTAGTTAAAGTTCCCTTGACTGTCGACGGCAGACTCGGGAATACCACGGAAGTCACGGATACGCGCAAAAGCGATATTCGTGAGCTTCGTAAGGAAGTCCCACATACGCTTGCCGCGAAGCGTTGTCATCACCCCAACCACCATACCTTCACGAACCTTGAATCCTGCAATGGATTTCTTCGCCTTCGTACGGACGGGTTGCTGACCGGTAATGCGACGGAACGTTTCCACGACAACATCGGCAAACTTCGCATCTTTTCCTTTCCCGAGCCCAGCATTGATCGTCACTTTCGTGATGACTGGTGTCTCGTGGACATTCGTGTAGCCGAACGCTTTGCGAAGCGCCGGACCAACGGTCGTCTTCATTTGTTCTTGAATATTTTGCATACTACGCGAGTTGAATCACATCCTTCTTGCCCTTGACGCGCAACGTACGGAACTTTTTACCATCTTTGATTTGGTATCCAATACGTCCTTTGACTCCCCCCTCACCAATCACAGCAACCTTCGATGCCTGGAATGGTGCATTGAACGTGACGCGCTGACCAGCAGCAGTTTTCCCTTTTGCTTTAATATGCTTCACCGCCTGATTCACGCCATCAACGACGACGAGGCTGCGAGCGGGAAAGGTTTGAATCACTTTTCCCTCTTTTCCTTTATGTTTGCCCGCGATAACGCGAACGTTGTCTCCAGTTTTGATTTTCATAGGAGAGGATTTAGAGGACTTCAGGAGCAAGAGAGACGATCTTCGTGAACCCTTCCGCACGCAATTCGCGGGCGATTGGTCCAAAAATACGCGTTCCCTTCGGCTCCTTTGAAACACGGTTAATGATGACGCCTGCATTTTCGTCGAAACGAATGTAGGAACCGTCCTTACGACGAACCTCTTTTCGTGTACGAACGATCACCGCATGAACGACATCACTCTTCTTTACCATCGTATGTGGAGCAGCCTGTTTTACAACGGCTGTAACAACATCGCCCAAACGGGCGTATCGCTTCTTATATCCGCCAAGCACACGAATGACTTGAAGTTGTTTTGCGCCGGTATTATCGGCGACACTCATCATGGATCGATGTTGCAACATACAAAGTCTAATTACGCCTGAGGCACTGAAACAACACGGAAACGCTTTCGAGCTGAAAGCGGGCGCGTCTCTTCTATCGTCACTGTATCACCCTCATTCGCAACCATTGTTTCATCGTGTGCCATGAATTTTGTGCTCACAATGTAGCGCTTACCGTATTTTGGATGAATTTCTGTACGATCAATACGTACAACGATCGTTTTTGGCGTTTTATGAGCAGAAACAACGACGCCGGTAAAACGACGATGCATTGCTACTGGTACAACGGCTAGCTGTACAGCCTGTGATGATGTTTTTTGAGTTGCCATACGTTAAAGGGTTGTGATCGCGGAGCGCTGTGTCTCCAGGCGAGCAATGCGTTTCTTGGATTCCCGAACGGTACGTACCGCTCGCAACTGACCAACAGAAAGCTTCAATTTCATATCACGGAGCTTTGCGCGTTCTTCGGCAACCATTGCCAAAAGTTCTTTTGCGGTAAGTCCCGCCAATGGGTTCGTTTTAGGCATAGATTAGTTGCGAATAACGATTTTCGTCTTCACGGGAAGCTTGTATGCCGCAAGACGAAATGCTTCTTGTGCAACTTCCGGCGTCACACCGTCCATCTCAAACATCACAGTGCCGGCACGAACTGGAGTCATATAGTAATCAACTCCTCCCTTCCCCTTACCCATCGGTGCTTCTGCGCCATGGTTTGTGACAGGATGGTCTGGAAAAATACGGATCCAGATTTTTCCACCGCGCTTAATAGCGCGAGTCATCGCCCGACGCGCTGCTTCAATTTGCCGCGCAGTCACCCAGGCTTCAGTAATAGCCTTCAGACCAAAGGATCCAAACGCCACTTCAGTTTTTTGCGTGGCTAAGCGGTCGCCGGTTGTTCGGCGCTTGTGCCACTTGCGGTATTTCATTTTTTTCGGAAGCAACATACAAAGATATCAATTCCTATGACCGTGCACCGCGAGAAGACGCGGGACGATGCTCTGCGGACTCAGTTGGTACCTGTGCCTCTGGTAATGCGCTGAACACATCGCCGCGATAAATCCAGACTTTTACACCAATCACTCCGAAAATCGTATTTGCACGCACACGAGCAAAGTCGATATCAGCACGCAAATTATGCAACGGAATGCTGCCATTCGCAATTGTTTCCGTTCGTGCAATTTCCGAACCGTTCAAACGTCCAGAAAGTGTTAACTTCACACCCTTCGCGCCGCCCTTCATGACACGCTCGATTGCCATTTTCATGGAACGGCGGAATGGAAGACGCTGCTCAATTTCACGAGCGATCTGATCGCCGATGATTTGTGCAGACATGGTTGGACGAGTGACTTCTTCTACATTGATGTTCAGCGTCACGCGCTGACCACGATAGAATTCCTTCGAAAGCTTCTTCTTCAGCTCTTCGATTCCTGCACCAGCACGACCAATGATCACACCCGGCTTTGCGGCACGAATGGTGATGGTAACGCGCTTAGGCGTGCGGTCGATTCCGATAGAGTCCAAACCAACATCACGGAGTGCCTTACGCAAGTATTCGCGAATATTCACATCTTCCTTCAAAGAAGATACGAATTGCTTGCCGCGAGCAAACCATTTCGAATCCCACGTGTAAATCGTGGAAAGACGGAAGACTTTAGGATTAACTTTATGACCCATAGATTAGGTAGTGATTTTTGGTGAGACCACAACGTGAATATGCGACATACGATGACGAATTGGCGTCGCACGCCCCTGTGCACGTGGAGCAAACCGTTTAATCTTTGGGCCTTCGTCGACCCACGTCTTCGTCACAATAAGCGTTGCAGGATCGAGCTTTGCATTATTCGTTGCGTTTGCAACAGCAGAGTTCAATGCCTTCAACACCGTTCGCGCTGCAAGTTTTGGAGAAACCATGAGCTGACGACGTGCTTCATTCACGGACTTGCCGCGGATTAATCCCACAACAAGACGCGTTTTACGAGGCGCGATTCGGATAAATTTTGCGACCGCTTTGACTTCCATAATATTTTATCTAGCGAGCAAGTTTCTTTGCGGCTGGAGCTGCGGCTGGAGCTGCAGCAGAAGTTGCTGCCGCCTTTCCTGCATGCCGAACGAATTTTCGCGTTAACGAGAATTCGCCAAGCTTGTGACCAACCATGTTCTCTACCACACGAACCTGAATGAATTCACGTCCGTTATGCACACCGAAGGTAAAACCTACCATTTCCGGAGTAATTGTGGATGCGCGTGCCCACGTCTTCAGAACCGTTTTATCACCCGCACGAAGATTTGAAACCTTCTTTGCGAGCTTTGGATCAATGAATGGACCCTTTTTGAGACTTCGTGGCATAGGCTTATTTACGCTTTGCGTGTTGACGACGGCGAACGATGAACGCATTGGAAGGCTTCTTGCTCTTGCGTGTTTTCACGCCGAGCGCTTTCTTTCCGGTTGGCGTCTTTGGCGACGGCATACCGATCGAGTTGCGAGCCTCTCCACCTCCGTGTGGGTGATCCACTGGATTCATCGCCTTTCCACGAACGGTAGGGCGAACACTGCGATGACGCATACGTCCAGCCTTTCCCCATCGTACCAAACGCCAGTCTGGATTAGATACAGTTCCAATTGTCGCGAAACATGTTTTTGGCACCATCCGAACTTCTCCAGATGGAAGACGAAGTGTGGCACGCTCGCCTTCGATTGCAAGAAGTTCTGCTGCAGCACCAGCACCACGAACCATTTTTCCACCACGACCCGGTTCAAGCTCTACGTTATGAACCTGCATACCAACTGGGATCTTCTCTAATGGGAAACGATTTCCCATTGCTGGCTCACCGCGCTCAAGGGAAGAGACGATTGTCATGCCAACCGTGAGACCAAGTGGAGCAAGAACGTATCGCTTTTCTCCGTCTGCGTAAGCAAGGAGGGCAATACGGGCTCCACGATTTGGATCGTATTCAATGGTTTGAACTTTTGCTGGAATGTCGTATTTATCACGCTTCCAGTCGATCAGACGAACATGGCGTTTTGCACCACCTCCACGATGACGAACTGTAATGTGACCCGATGCTCCACGTCCAGCCATCTGCTTTTGCGAGCGCAAAAGTGATTTCTGTGGCGATGTTGATGTCACGTCTGCGAACGACTGCACGCTTGATTTGCGGCGCCCAGCAGTGGTTGGTTTGTATTGGATAATTGGCATACGCTTAGACAACAGATGCAAAGACGTCAATCGTCGTTCCCACTGGCAACGAAATCATCGCTTTCTTGAAACTCTTGATGTGCCCGTTCGACTTTCCAAAACGCACCGCACGTGGACGAACCGTAATGACGTTCACCTTTACTGGAGTCACGCCATACAATTCTTTAAATGCCTGTTTTACTCCAACGCGTGTTGCGGACAATGCGACGCGGAAAACCATAACATTATTTCCCGAAAGCATCGCCGTCTTTTCTGTCACCATTGGTGAAAGAAGTGTGTCGGTTGCAAAACGTGAAAGCGATTTTAACGCTGGAGCCGCCGTTGTTTCAACGGAAACCTTCTTCACCGTTTTCTTTGCAGGCTTTGCGAGAACTTCAACTTCAGATGTTGTTTTCTTTGGCATACTTAGGCGCTAAACGTTTGAATCATTGACGCGATAGCGGCCTGTGATGCAACGATGGTTCGGTACTTTGCAGCATCACGAACGTTCAAGCTCTGGGCATGAATCGTCACAGTCTTTGGCAAGTTCTTTGCCGCGCGCTTCATGAGAATGTCGTCTGCAGTCACCACAATAAGCGCAGAACCCCGAGCACCAGGAAGTGCTGCACGCATTTGTGCAACGAACTTTGTTTTTGCTTCTGGGAAACCGAAGTCTTCCACCGCAATAAACGCACCATCCTGAAGTTTGTCGGTTAATACCATCGCAAGCGCCGTACGCTTCGTCTTCTTATTGAGCTTTACTGAGAAATTACGCTCAGCGAGTGGCCCATGCGTAACACCTCCACCAAC
Source organism: Candidatus Uhrbacteria bacterium (assembly GCA_943358395.1). Taxonomy (GTDB): domain Bacteria; phylum Patescibacteriota; class Patescibacteriia; order UBA9934; family UBA9934; genus CAIKHN01. The sequence continues at coordinate 54,488 of CALRGY010000003.1, forward strand.
CCAAATTGGTGAACGAGATGATCCGTGACGTGCACGACCGGTTCCCTTCTGTTTCCATGGCTTCTTTCCACCACCAGAAACCTGACTACGATCCTTCGTGTGTGCTAATACCACACGAGCGTTTGCTTCTTGCGCGACAATAACGCTGTGAATAAGATTGCTATTTGGTTGCACAGCGAACAATGCATCTGGCAACGTGACCGTTCCAGCATCTGTACCTTTCCAATTGTAGAGTTTTACTTGAGCCATACATTTCCTTCAGTTGCGAGAATAGTAACCAGACTTCCACGGCTCCCAGGAACTGCACCCTTAATTCCGATAATGTTCTTCTCCGTATCAATCGTCATCACCTCAAGGTTCTTGACCGTTACACGATCGCTACCCATACGTCCGGCCATGCGCATTCCCTTGAACACGCGTTGAATGCCACCGGCACCAATGGAACCTGACTTACGCTCTTGGTCTTTGTGACCGTGCGTACGTGGGTGACCATGGAATCCGTGGCGTTTCACAACACCTTGGAAACCGCGACCCTTCGAGGTGCCAACGATGTTTACCGTGTCACCAATGGCGAAAGCCGAAACAGTGATAGCGGTACCGCGTTCAGCAGCTTCACCGTCTGCAAGAGGAAACTCTCGCAACGTTCGAAATGTACCAAGATCTCCGGTTACTCCAGCTTCCGCCTTCGTAACATTCGTGGTTTTGTCGAAACCGACAACCATGACAGAACGACCGTGCACATCACTACGAACTGCGACGACTGCCGAAGGCTCTGCCTCAATAAGCGTCACTGGCACAACCGACCCATCTGGTCGGAAGACCTGTGTCATGGCGATTTTCTTTCCGAGAAGAACTTTCATAGAATCTTTCGTTCATGCGCAAGGCAGAGGAACGGTATTAAGTAAGGGCTCTTTGAACGAAAAAACTAGAAGTATCCATAAAAGGATTGCTTCTAGCCCAAAACAACAGCCGAACGAAATTGCACAAAAAAGTGCAAATGTGTTGATTGAGTTTTTTTATCGGTGAAAAGAGATCTCCTAAACTCCTCACGAAGCATCAAGAAGGTTTTTCGCAAGCGAATCTTTCTTCTCGGTTCAATATTGGAGTACTTGCAGTGGAAACTGCGATGAAATCGCCTTCGAAAGATGATCTCGTCGCAGTCCCCACTACGTAAATTACATTTTGATTTCGATGTCGACACCGGCCGGAAGGTTCAAGCTCATAAGCGCGTCGATTGTTCGCTCTGTTGGGCTCACAATGTCGATCAAGCGCTTGTGCACACGCATTTCGTACTGATCGCGAGACTGTTTGTCGATGAACGTTGAACGGTTCACCGTGAAACGACGAATCTCGGTAGGCAATGGCACTGGGCCAATAACTTCCGCTCCACTACGCTCAGCCGTCTTAATGATGGTCTGTGTTGCGGCGTCGATCACTTTATGATCGTAGGCACGAATCTTGATGCGAATGCGTTGTTTTACGTCTTCTTTTGTTTTTGCGACATCGGTCATAGTGAAAAGGGCGATTGCTGAAACAGAGGAAGGCAGACGTTTTACGTTCTGCCTTCATGTTCTTTTTCAAGAATTATTCAAGAATTTTTACCACGATACCTGCACCAACCGTTCTACCACCCTCACGGATAGCAAAGCGCATCTTTTCTTCAAGTGCGACTGGGTTGATAAGAGTAACAATACCGTTAACTTTGTCTCCTGGCATCACCATTTCTGTGCCTTCTGGAAGAGTAATTTCACCGGTAACATCCGTTGTACGGATGTAAAACTGTGGCTTGTAGCCCTTGAAGAATGGCTTGTGACGACCGCCTTCTTCCTTGGTCAAGGCGTAAATTTCAGCCTCAAACTTGGTGTGCGGCTTCACAGAACCTGGCTTTGCAAGCACCTGACCACGCTCAACGTCTTCCTTCTTCACACCGCGGAGAAGAATACCAGCGTTATCGCCAGCCATACCTTTGTCCAACGACTTGTTGAACATTTCAATACCAGTCACCGTCGACTTGACGGTATCCTTGATACCAACAATTTCAACTTCATCACCCACGTTACAAATACCACGCTCGATACGACCAGTCACCACAGTTCCACGTCCTTCAATAGAGAAGACATCTTCTACTGGCAAAAGGAACGGCTTGTCGAGGTCGCGAACTGGCTGTGGAATGTAGCTATCCAATGCTGCGAGTAAATCGCGAATTGGCTGTGCGCCAGGACCAGTTGGATCTTCGAGTGCCTTCACGGAAGAACCGCGAACCACTGGAACGTCGTCGCCAGGGAAATCGTACTTCTTCAACAAATCGCGAACTTCTTGCTCAACAAGGTCAATCAACTCTGGATCGTCAACCATGTCAACCTTGTTCAAGTAAACAAGGATAGAAGGAACACCAACCTGTTTTGCGAGCAAAATGTGCTCGCGTGTTTGTGGCATTGGACCATCTGCTGCAGAAACAACGAGAATTGCGCCGTCCATCTGGGCAGCACCAGTAATCATGTTCTTCACGTAGTCTGCGTGCCCTGGACAGTCCACGTGTGCATAGTGACGGTTTGCCGTCTCATATTCACAGTGTGCCGTCGAAATGGTGATACCACGTGCCTTGGATTCTGGCGCCTTGTCGAGGTCATTAATACCCTTTGTTTGCGCTTTGTTTCCCATTGCAGCGGCTACAGCAAGAATTGCTGCAGTTGTGGTGGTCTTGCCGTGGTCGACGTGACCGATTGTTCCAACGTTCACGTGCGGCTTTGTGCGGTCAAACTGTTCTGCCATACGAAGAAATTAGGCGGGCATTCCGTGTGCGGAATACTCAGCGAATGAGTCAAAGTTTCAAAAAAGAATGTGGCGAGAGTGTAGCAAAACCAGGAAAATCACGCAAGTTCGCTTATGCACGGCACGCTAATCAATTCGCTCCAAATAAAACTGTTCTTCACCGCCATCCGTCTGAACCGCCTTCTTTCGCTCAACTTCCTTCAACTTTTCCTGCATTTCTGCCTCCTTTGCGGCCGTTGGCGCTTTCCAGAGATCAATCAACGCCACCTCATCAATCTCCGCCTCATCATCAAAGGCTTCACCAGCAGCCTCATTCATGATCCCCACACCGATCTCATCACCGATTTCAATCATCGATTCAGCCTCTTCTTCCTCAAAGTCACCCTCAACCTTGAACCGATTCTCCTGAACCCCCTCGTTCCACATTCCCCTTCCACCTTCGTAAAAGCTCCGATTCTCCCCTTCCTCAGAAGCCTCAGCAACAGAAGACGGCCCAAAGGCCTCGTCAATCAGCGATTCATACTCCTCCAACGGCAAAATCACCATCGGCTCCCCTCCCCCAGCCTCATCCGTCACAATCAGCCGATCCCCCGTTCTCCGTGCCAACCGCAACAATCGTGGAATGTGGTTCGTTGCCATATACCAGCATCTTAAGAAGAGAAGAGGGAAAG
>CALRGY010000004.1 GCA_943358395.1 Candidatus Uhrbacteria bacterium
GCCATGACCGAGAAAATGAACAAAACGGACAAGAAGTTTGCGCCATATTTGGTGGCAAACTTACTCATTGGTGTGGAAAACGTCATTTCATGGCTAACCAAAAAGAAAATCTGCAACCGAGTTGGTGGCAGACTTACTTATTACCCTATATATATTGTAAGTATTGATTAGAAATGATATACTTTTGTTATATCTATGAACTCCCTCCACGAGAAACTTTTACAGTCTGGACTCTTGGAAAGCGAAACGGTGGTGTATTTATATCTTTTAGAACAGGGCGTTTCGTCTCCGCCGCAAGTAGCAAAGGGCACAAAGATTGCACGTCCAAATGTATATGGAACATTACGAAATCTTAAAGAAAAGGGGCTTGTCGTTGAGCAAAAGAGTGGAAAAAGAAGCGTGTATGTAGCAGCGGATCCGTCGGTTCTTGTACAAATGCTGGCAACGCGAGCAACGGCAATGGAACAAGTATTACCAGACCTGCGATCACTGTATGCCGCACAAACAAACAAGCCCGTCATCAAATATTACGAAGGCGCGGAACAAGTGAAAGAGATCTTTTATGAAATGCTTGAGGCTCGGAGTGTTTATGGCGTGGCCTCAACGAAAAAGCTATACGACGCACTTGGCTGGGACTTTTTCAAAACATACATCGCAAAAATGAAGGATCGAGGAATCGTATTGCACGATATTCTAACCGAAGACTCTCCTCAAACAAGCGCACAGACGCCAATCGAGCTCCTGAAAGGATTGTACGATGCCCGCGTTTTGCCGAAAGGTACAGAAAATCTCGCCGTCGACATTCTCGTGTGGGACGACAAGGTTGCGCTCATTTCCACAGAAAGCCCAATTTTCGGTACACTCATAAAGAACCAAGCAATTGCTGAGGTACTCAAAATTATGTTCAATCTTTCCTGGAAACAATTATCATAATTCTATGCGATTTGGAGCACACGTTTCGGCAGCGGGAGGACTTTGGAAGGCAGGACCGGCGGGGAAGGCGTTAGACTGTGAAGTGATTCAAATCTTTTCTCGTTCCCCGCAAATGTTCGCAGCGAAGCCGATTTCTGATGAGGATGCGACGAAGTTTAAGGAATCGATGAAGGAAAATGATATTCGGGATGTGTACATTCACGCTCCGTATATCGTGAACCTCGCTTCAGCGAAGAATACGACACGATTCGGATCGGTGAAGATTCTTCGTGAGGAACTCGATCGAGGAACTCAGCTTGGCGCGAAAGCGATCATGTTTCACCCAGGGTCAGCAAAAGATGTTGGGCAAGAGGCCGGTGTTGAAGCTGTTATTAAGGGTCTCGATCGAATTATGGACGGCTACGAAGGTAGCTGTCAGCTCCTCATCGAAATCAGCGCAGGTGCCGGGGCAGTGCTTGGTGACGAATTCGAAGAGATTGCGGCGTTCCTCGATGGCGCAAAGCGAGGCAAAGAAATCGGCGTGTGTTTTGATACGCAACACGCATTTGCATCAGGATACGATTTGCGAACAAAAGAGGATGTCGATCAAACATTTGCCGACTTCGACCGCATCATTGGCCTCGAAAAGCTTGTCGCGTCGCACTGTAATGATTCGAAAATTGAATTCGACGGCCACAAAGATCGCCACCAACACCTCGGTCACGGTTTCATCGGCGCCGACGCCTTCAAATACATCGTCGAGCACCCAAAACTCCAGCACATCGACCTCATCCTCGAAACGCCGTTTGATGGTGAGGAAGAAAAGGGAAGTCGCGAAGAAGACATTGCATTACTCAAGAAGTTTCGAAAAGGGATGAAATAGAAAACAGCCGCTCCTCCAGGGCGGCTGTTCGTTTTGAATTTGAGTTTTATTTCCTCGTAGCGAAATTGATGCCAGCTTGGAACGCCTCACTGAGAATATTTTCCATGAGAAATTCGAACCCATCCTCCTCCCGTATACCGATACGACACAAGCTCAACAACGCATCGCCGGCCGCCGTTTCCGGCACCTTCATCACATGAGCGATCCGCATCAGGCCATCTCCAGCCTCCGCCTCCCATGTACGATACTCCTCGAGACTCTCGAACGAGTTAATGGTAGCCGCTCCGTTTTCTGCGAAAAAGATCATGGTAGCTCCGAGTGTTGTTGTATTTTATTTTCTTCGGATAATGCGACGTATTACCCGAGCATTCCCTTCAGCTGACCGCGAAACGCGACGACATCCGATTCGAGCCCATAAACTTCACCGAACTGTCCATAGCAGAAGAAAAGTAGCTGGCTCTCTTCTGCTGACAAAAATCGACACAAGCGTTCCGGAACTTTCCCAATAGTCCGACCAAGCTCACTACTGTGATCTCGAAAGTACGCATTGCCCCAACCCGCACACCCCGGCCGAACCCAGACAAGACCATTCCTATCAACCCACAGCTCCCACACCGCATTCAATTTTTTTGGAGGAGAGGTATAGCCGTCTCGAGTGAGCACAGAAACCTTGGTGTCGACGAGCTCGCAATTCTTTCTCGTTCGATAGCGCCAGTTTTTTTCTCCATAACCCTCCCACCGAATGAACCGATCCTCTTCGACTTCAAACTCTTTTGGAAGAGCCGCATCGCGCCAAAGATCGCCGATGATTTTTAAAGCTGAACCGCGAATCTGATTGAGATAGATCATGGTATATCTCCTGCTTGAGCTTTGAGTCGTTCGGAGGACTTCCGTCTCACATCCGAACAAAATACTATATCATATATTTACATCTTTATCAATATTTTGCTATATATTCTATTCTCGTGTATACTTTGAATACACACACAAAGCACCCTATGCCCGTCAATTCGAACAAAAACGAAAGCTCGGCGCTTTACATGGCGCTTCTGCAACTTGGGCTCACCGCTCAAGAGGCGGGACTTTATGTGCTTTCTTTAGAAATTGGACCGCATCCGATTGGTCAGATGGCGGAAAAGCTTGGTGTTTCTCGGCCAAATATCTATAAACTCATCAAAAGTCTTGAGAATCTTGGCCTTGCGGCGCTACCAAAGGGAGGAAAGCTGAAGCGATTTAGCGTTGCGTCGCCAACTATCGTGAACGAGCTTCTCGACGCAAAGCAGAAAAAAGATCGAGAGCTCAAGCAGGAATTCTCATCGCTCCTTCCAGATTTACTCAGCAAATACCAACGTGGTGATTTACCGAGTCATGTTCGCGTGTATCAAGGCCGTGGGCAGTATCTTGGTGCGTTCTTTGGCATGTTAGACGAGGGAAAAGACGGACTCGACTTCTTTGGCTCCGTCGATGATTTCTTGAATCTCATCGCCATTGGAGATCAGGCGGAATATCTCAAAGAACGAGTAAAACGAGGACTCACTTCAAGAACACTGACGCTTCCCGGAGAACACGCAAACCGAATCGCCGGCGAAGACAAAGAGAACATGCGTGAAACGCGAATTCTTACCGGATTCAATCCATTCAAGGCATCGTTTCATTTCTTCGCCGATAAAGTCATCTTCTGGCAGCCAGAAAATCTTCTCGCGATTCGCATCGAAGACGACATTGTCGCAACAATGATGAAAAGCGTCTTTGAGATGCTCTGGCAAAACGCCGCACGAGCAACGACGAGTAATCTGAACTGATTGCACATATGAAAATTTCACTCAGCGTTAAGCCAAACTCTCGGATATCCGCAATCGAAAAACTCGCTGATGGATCGCTTGCCGTCCATTTAAAATCCGCGCCAGTCGACGGAAAGGCAAACGAAGAGCTTATTCGCGTGCTTTCAAAGCATTTTCACGTTCCGCAACAATCAATCATTATCAGAAAAGGCGGCAGCGGAAAAAAGAAAGTAGTAGAAATATTGGGGAAATAGCGTTGTCCACACTGTTCGCTTGCGGTTCATTTTCATGCCGCTATACTTCGCAGTAAGAGGATCCTCTGCTGGCAATTCGCGGCAGAGGATCTGACTATTTCCAGAGCAATTGCTCTGGTTTTTTATGGAGTTTCAACACCACCTTTTGCCCACGGATGGCATCGAAGAATCCGAAACGCGCCCCGCGCAACCCCGATAACCACGCCACGTTTGAGAATCGACTGGCGGCAATACTCAGAGCACGACGGATAAAAGGGACAAAAGCCAAAAGGATGCATTGCTCTCATAGGGCCGTGATCAAACGAAAGCGTTCGCTGATAGAGCACAATCGGCGCCGTGACGATTGTACGAAACATCAGTCGTGCGGTCATAAAAGCTTTGCGCGATGCATGGTGCTACGAAGCTTTGCGGCTTTTTGATGATAATCGAGCCCAAGCGCAGGCTTTGCTGTCAGGAGAATAACATCGAATCCTGAGGTAATCTCTTTCATCATCGAGCGCACAATCTCGCGATATTGCCGACGAATGCGATTACGATCAACCGCTTTTTTACTCACCTTGGTTCCAACAACAACAGCAAATCGGGAATACTCCAAGCTATTTTTTACCGTTTTCACCCCACATGCCGAATCAAAAGCGCCTGCCCTCGATTTTAAAACACGGGCAATATCTTTTTCGTGACGCAGTCGAAAATCTTTTGCGAGCATAGGAATAGGGAAATGATACCAAAAACCGGCTCTGGGAGCCGGATTTTGTTTCTGCCTTTAACGGGGGCGGGCAGTGACGGTGAGGCGCTTTCTTCCCTTGGCGCGGCGTCGTTTTAAAACGATCTTTCCGTCCTTGGACTTCATTCGCTTCCGAAATCCGTGCACTTTCGCGCGCTGCCGCTTTTTCGGCTGATACGTTCGCTTAGGCATAAGTGGGCAAACTTTACGCCCTCAATTATACCATGTCAATCCGGGAATTCCCCATTTGGTCTCTTTTCGGCTTGCTGCGTCGGAAATTCGTTCAACGTACCGTGAAGTACGTCTCGCGAACTTTCCTCCTTGCGCACCGAAAATAGCCACAAATGGAAAATTCCCGCAATTCTCGTTTTCTCCTCATATGCGATCAAAAATCCCCTTCATCTCCTCGGATGACCACAATACATTTCCATTCGCCGTCCACAGTGGGTCGTAAAAGTATTTTTTTCGAGTTTCTTTGAAAATGTGCATAACATAGCCCACTTATCCCCGATTATTGGGTGGTTATCCACACTTTCATCCACTTTCTAGATTTTTTGGAGACTTTCGTTGCTGTGGATAATTGGCTATGATGCCAAAACTATGAACACTCACGAGCTTTGGGAGGCGGTTTTAGGGGAAATGGAGCTCAAAGTCAGCAAAGCACACTTTACGACATGGTTTCGAAAGACATTTGTATGTGACTATCGCAACGGCGAAATTGTCATCGGCGTGCCCAACACCATCACACAACAGTGGATCAGCAAGAAGCATCATCGAGATATCCTCGAAACCGTGCAGGGAATCACCAACCAAGCGGTTCGAAGCCTGACATATCGCGTCGCAACACGCACCGAAGCACCACAACCCCTCATGCTCGAAGAGAAAAAGCCTGCCCCCACAAAAGAAAACGGGGAGGATTACGGCTTTGTTGCCACAGGAAGCGTAGAGACTGGAGGCACCGGCACCATTACCGTAAACCCTCAATACACCTTTCAAACATTCGTTGTTGGCAAGCAGAATGAGCTTGCGCACGCTGCCGCACAGGCTGTTGCAGCGCAACCAGGCGGGGCATACAACCCCCTTTTCATCTACGGGGGCGTTGGGCTAGGCAAAACCCATCTTCTCCATGCTATCGCAAACGAGATGCGACGAAGAAATGGCAATGTCCGTATTCTCTATGTGACATGCGAACGCTTTACTAATGATTTTATTAACGCGATTCGTTCCGGAAAAGGCAAAGAATTTAAAGATCGCTACCGCAACGTTGATCTTCTTCTTATTGACGACATTCAATTTATCACCGGAAAAGAAGGAACACAGGAAGAGTTTTTTCACACATTTAACGCGCTTCACCAAGAACAACGGCAGATCGTCATTTCTTCCGATCGTCCACCAAAATCCATCAGCAGCCTAGAAAAGCGGCTGCAATCCAGACTCGAGTGGGGAATGCTTGTAGACGTTGGCATGCCAGACCTCGAAACCCGTATCGCGATTCTTCAGCGCAAATGTATTGAAAAGTCTTTTTCTCTTGATCGGGAAATTCTCCACTACATTGCATCGAATATCTATTCCAACATTCGCGAACTCGAGGGTGCGCTGAATAAAATCATCGCTATTCACCAGTTCCGAAACATTGCTCCCACATTGGAAACCGTGAAGCCCATCATTACCAGCTTTGAATCGGAAAACGTACGCAAAACCGTTACGCCCCGGCAGCTCATTTCTGTTGTTTCCGAGTATTTCGACATCACCATCGAGGATATTCTCGGAAAGTCACGCGAAAAAAAGCTCGCCTTCCCGCGCCAAATCATCATGTATTTGATGCGTGAGGAAATGAAAACCTCGTATCCCGCAATTGGCGATGAGCTTGGCGGACGCGATCACACCACCGCTATGCACGCATACGGAAAAATATCCGGGCTCGTTAAAACCGACGAAAAGTTACAAAAAGATCTTGAGCTCATTAAGCAGAAGCTTTACACGGGATAACGTGTGGAACATATGTGACTTCCCTGTGATCTGTGTACGAACTGTGCAGAAGCCCGTGGATACCCACATGGAATTCCCTGGGGAAACAGGTAGGATAACAAGGGGACGAAATATGGTTCTTCCCGCCAAGGCTAACCTTTCCACACACTTCACACATCGCCCGTCACGATCTACCCACCGTCACTTTCTCACGAATCATCTGCTCTATAAGAGCTTCCGACGTTATCCACTTCATTCACACCCCTTACTGTTACTACTGGTTCTTAAAGAGATATTAATTTCCTGATTGTGAAGCTCTCCTGTACGCGAGAAAATTTATACCAAGGTTTGTCCATCACCGGGCACATCAGCGGAAAGAATGCGAACCTCCCCATTTTAAGTAACGTCTTACTTCGTGCAGACATCGGCGGAATGAAGCTTACTGCAACAAATTTAGAATTGACGATTACCTGCACCATTCGCGGCAAAGTCGATCAGCCCGGTGAATACACGCTTCCATCAAAGCTCTTCTCCGATTACGTCGCTCTGTTGCCAAATGAACGCGTTGATCTTGATTTGCTCGATCACGCCGTTTCTATCGTCTGTGAAAAAACAAAAACAAAAATGAATGGGTTGCCGGCAAATGAATTTCCGCTCATTCCGCCGGTGACTGGAGGCGTTCATTTCTCGGTTCCTGCGATAGCGTTGGACGCCGCACTCGGGCAAACGCTTTTTGCAGTAGCGACGAATGAGGCGCGTCAGGCGTTGACAGGAGTGTTTATGCACTTTGACGGCTTAAATAAGCAGCTCGTTCTTGCGGCGACGGATAGTTATCGTTTAGGCGAAAAGACGATTGCTCTTGCCGAGGGTGCAGAAGGCGAGCGAAAGGCTATTGTGCCATCGCGAACACTCGGTGAGCTGCGAAGAATTTTGAGCGTGCTTCGCGACAGTGTGGACACTCCAGAAAATATCGACATTGAACTGACGGAGAGTCAGATTGTGTTCCGGTACGGCACCGTGGAGCTGTCATCCCGAACGGTGGAAGGGGTGTATCCTGATTATCGACAGATTATCCCCAAAACAGCATCAACAGAAATTACTATCGATAAAACGGCATTTTCTCAGGCCATTCGGAGAACCAGTCTGTTTTCGAAGGTCGGATTGTTTGATGTGCGGCTTGAGGCAAACCCCGCCGAAAAAACCGTTACCCTTTCTGCGGCAGATGTTGGCAGGGGTGAGAATACGGTAACGATCGAGGGCGAAATGACAGGAGCGGTGAATGCGGCGGTGCTGAACTTCCGTTATCTCCTCGACGGCGTCAACGCAATGACGTCCGAAAAGATTGTCCTTAAATTTATCGACGCCATGCAGCCGTGTGTTGTAACTCCTCACAATCTTCCGGAAGAAAAGTATCTCTACATCGTCATGCCAATCCGGCAGTAGGTGAATCTCGAGAACACAAAACACCGCTCACGGAATCGTGAGCGGTGTTTTTATGAGGGACGTTTCGATGTTTTATGGGGTGAGGATCGAACTTGGCTGCGTGATGAGTATGCCGTCGAGGGGGATGCCTGGGGAGGCCGTGGGGGATGACGGCAAGGAAACGGTGACGACGACGGGGCTGGATTCGAGGGTGGTTCCGGTAGGTGTGGATGCTCTGCCGATAAGTTGGTAGCGACCGTTTCCGGGAATATTCCACGAGAAACTCGTGACCGATGATGGTTGCGTGGTGCTCCCAACGATTGCCGTTGCGCCCGTCCACAGATTTTTTGCGGTCACTTCAAGATACGTAATTTCATTGATATTCGGAACTTCGATGGCGATGGTGTATGCGGCACCGGTATTATCGATGATTTGGTTTTGGAACGGATTCGTGATGTGAAATGTAGCGGTTTCTCCTCCAGATTCGGTAATAGTCACGGAAACGCTGTCGGTTGCATTGTTATCGGCATCGTCATAGATGGTGGCACTCAGCGTGTGATTCCCGGACGTTACCCAGCTTGGCAGCGCGAATGTTTCGCCGTTCATTGTGTTTCCCGTATGCACTATTGCTCCGTCGATGCTGTATTCCACGCGAGAGAAGGGGCGACGCACAGATGCGTTGAGCACGGTAGTGATGGTGCGACCGAATTCTTGTCCGCTGTGTGGAACGGTGAAGCGAAGTGTGGGCTGGTTTTCTGGTGTGTGAACGTCGTCGGTTTCGGTGGGCACGTTTTTGCATGCCACAAGAGCCGGTTCTCCTGACGTGAGTGCTGCATTATGCTTTGCGATCCACGCCTGTACCGCATCTTCCCACGCCTGATAATTGGAATCTGCAGCAGGATTCTCGGGAACCGCACCGCGAGGGTCGTCTTTGTTCACGTACGTAAGGATGGTGTGAAATTCACCGCAGGTTTCTGTTTTTTTGAAACGTTCCGGTGTGAACGCTGTGGCAAGCTTTCCGCTTGAGGTGTCGATGGTATACGTATTTGTGGGGATAGTGCCGTCCAGCATGTTTTTTCCTGTAGCAGCGATGGTTGGTGTGGGGAAATTTTCTACCGGCGTTCCCTCGAGCGCCTTTTGCATAAACTCTTTCCAGATTGGTGCCGCAACAAAAATGGCTTCTGCATTTTTATACATCTGCGTACCATCGGTATTGCCCACCCACACGCCAGCGGCAAGGGAGGGCGTGTATCCCATCGTCCACGCATCGTTGAAATCATTGGTGGTTCCGGTTTTGGCAGCAATCGGTCTGTCGCTGATCTGCAGTGCGCTATTCGCGCCGAACACGTACGATCGTGCACCGTTATCTGAAAGAACGTTGCTCGTTGTTGCTGCAAGATTCGCGTCGATGACGGGTGCTCCCGGGTGTTCCTCTGCCTTCCACTCCTGAAGAATGGCTCCTGTTGCATTGGTGACTTTAAGAATGCCCGTTGTTTGCTGTTGAATGCCGTTATTCGCAAGCGTGCCGTATGCGCGAAGATGGTCGATGAGAGTAACCTCTGCGCCACCAAGAACCAGCGAGAGCCCAAAACGGGAGCGATCGCCCAGCGTGGAGTACCCCATGCGTTCCAGGAAGGTAATGGCGCTGTCGACGCCAACCAGGTACATCGTTTTCACCGCGGGAATATTCAACGATCCCTGAAGCGCTTTTCTCATGGTGAGGTATCCACGTTCTCCATTGTCGTAATTGTGAGGATTATATGGGCCGGTTTCGGTAGGGAAAACGGTGTCGACATCCCAAAGAATGGTGTTTGGCGTGTATCCCTTTTCCCATGCGGCAGTGTAAATGAGTGGCTTCATGCTGCTCCCCGGCTGAAGTGCGCGCTCGGTGATGTTTACTTGCCCTTGGATTTCGTCATTAAAATAATCTGCGCTTCCGACCATGGCGAGCACCTGTCCGGTTTTAGGGTCGATGGCGAGAAAGCCGGCGTTATTAAATCCAAATGTCGTCCCTTTAGCATCCACGCCAGCCTTTACTGCGGCTTCTGCGATGCTCTGCTTATCATAATCGAGGGTTGTGATGACATTGAGCCCCCCGGTTTCTACTTCGCGTTCGGTATAGATGGTTTCAAGTTGGTCTTTCACCCAAAGCACAAAATGCGGCGCGGTGATATTGCCGAGCTTGGCAACAACGGGCGTTTCTTGGGCGAGTGCGGCGGCAACGTCGTCGTGGCTGGCATAGCCAAGCTCCTCCATGTTGATGAGCACCCAATCTCGTCGCGCCTTGAGTAATTCTGGATTTTTGAGGTATCGGCTGGGCTGTTTGGGGAGCGCGGCAAGCGTTGCTGCTTCTGCAAGAGTAATGTCCTGAATATTCTTTCCAAAATATGCCTGGCTTGCGGATTGCACGCCATAATTGGTTGCGCCGTACCCAATTTGGTTCAAATATAATCCAAGAATTTCTTCTTTGGTGAACTTGTCCTCCACGGCATACGACAAGAGAATTTCTTTGATTTTTCTGGTAACGGTTTTATCGAGCGTTAAAATGACGTTGCGTACCATTTGCTGGGTGAGTGTTGATGCGCCCTGGGCTTTACATCCACATTTAATATTTTCAACCATCGATCGCACGATACTCAGATAATTAATTCCGTTGTGGGAATAAAATTTGCGATCTTCTGCGGTAATGGTGGCGTTGATGAGGTTTTGGGGGATCTGCTCAAAGGGAACAATGGTGCGCTTTTCATTTTTTGCGATTTCGTACAACAAGTGTGTGCCGGTGCGATCAAAAATCTTTGTGGACTGCGCAACGTCGCGATTTAAAATGTCTTCTGGGGTGGGGAGCGTTTGCTTAATCCAAAGATACCCTGCAAAAAGCCCTAATACACCAACTAATCCAAGCGCAACGCTGCCAAGAAGGACGTTTTTCATAAACGAACCCTTCGTAATGACCTTGATACGATTCATGAGGGCGGCGAGGTGGCGATTTTTGTGAAAGTCCGAACGAGATGTTCCGTGGCGCTGCATAGGATGGTGGAAAAAGAGGAGATGCTCTCATCATACGATGATGGGGGGAAAAGGGCAAAAAATCGCTCAAATAATGTGGCTTATATTAGCCAAATAATACAGAAAATACGTTGACAAAATGCCCTCAAAATGCTACACTGTTCGCATGAAAAATTCGGCGGTAATAGCCGATTTTTCTTATTCTATGACGTATCGCCTTCGCACGGTTCTGCAGCGATCTTTGGTAGAAGTTGTGACATTGGGCGCCTTGGTTCTTCTTGGAAGCTACTTTGTGCTTCCGTCTGTTGCGAGTGCAACGGTGGCAGCGCTTTCTGTTGGCCGCGCTACAGATCTTGAAATTGCAGTCATGAAAAATGCCACGGTTCCGTACGGCAACTTGCCGGAAGCGGATTTGCGCGACCCGTCATACACCATGCGGGTAACGGCAACGGCGTATAACAGCCTTCCCGAGCAAACTGACGACACCCCGTTTATTACGGCAAGTGGAACTCATGTGCGTATGGGCGTGATTGCGGCGAATTTCTTGCCCATGGGAACGCTGGTAAAGATTCCAGACTATTTCGGTGATCAAGTGTTTACTGTGGAAGATCGTATGAATCCTCGCTACGACAAGCGTATCGACATCTGGATGGACGGCGTTCACGAAGCCCGTCAGTTCGGTGTCAGAACAGTGGCGATCGAGGTCTACCGTCATAAATAAGAGAAAAGACCTCCGAAATTCGGGGGTCTTTTTGCTGAGACAGCGAAATTCTTCTATACTCACCGCATATGAAACATCTCTTTTTGGCGCTGGGTGCGATGGTGTTGGTGCTTACTGGTGCCGGGTGCGCGGCATCGAATGTGGTGTCGGTGATTACTGGGAACGATGGCGTGGTAGAGGGGAAGTGGAAATTGGCGTTTGATTTGCCGGAAGGTTGGGTACAGGTTGAGGGATATGCTCAGCCGAACACGGAGCTTCCAACGTTATCGCAAAATGTGAATCACACCATGGGAATGATCACGCTCCAGAGCACATCAAAGCCGATCGCGCGAACAACAACGCCCGCAGAATCGATTCTGAAGGATGCGTACGTTACCACCAATTACACAAAGATCGACGTCGACTTCTTGGATCCACGCCGTTCAATCCCGAAGGATGCTACAGACTTGGGAAATGGATTTTTCCGCGCCAGTCCCGTTGCAAATGACTGTACACCGGGATCATGTACAATGACGTATTATCTGAAAATGGTCGATAATGTGAAATATATGTTTACTGTTTGGCAAGTAGATCAGGAGCCCGCTGTTGCAGAAAAAGTCATTCTTTCCGCAAAGCCAGTGACTCGATTTACGGACACGGTTCCCGGGGCAACGGCGACAGATGTGAAAACAAAGGAATAACAGATCATACAAAAACACCTCGCTTTTCAGCGGGGTGTTTTTTGGAGGCCGTGGCCAGATTCGAACCGGCGTATCGCGGTTTTGCAGACCGCTGTGTTAACCACTTCACCACACGGCCGTAGAGACGAAGAACGTGAGGAATGTATCAGAAAAAAGAGGGAAGTGAAAGGGATGTCGACCTCGTGTAGAATATGGCGATATGATCCAAGCTGACGCGCTCGATATTCTCAAGTCCGGAGCCAATGTGTTTTTGACGGGAGAGCCTGGGGCAGGGAAGAGCCACACGGTGCGGGAATATGTGAAGTTTTTGCAGTCGCGGGGCGTGGCGCCGGCAATGACGGCGTCTACCGGAATTGCGGCAACGCATATTGGCGGCATGACCATTCATTCGTGGAGCGGTTTGGGTATTCGGAAGAATATTTCCCGTCGGGAATGTAAGGAACTTGCCACGAATAGCGCCGTTGCTTCCCGTTTCCGTAAAACATCCGTGCTTATTATCGACGAAATCTCCATGCTTGATGCCGCGATGCTCGATTCCGTCGATCTTGTTTGCCGCGTGCTTAAGGATTCCGATGCACCGTTTGGCGGGATTCAGATTGTGTTGGTTGGTGATTTCTTTCAGCTGCCTCCCGTGACTCGGTTCGATGAACCGCCTGCGCGCTTTGCTTTTGCGGCACGAAGCTGGGACGACGCGAACCTCACCGTGTGCTATTTATCAGAGCAACATCGCCAAGAAGATCCTTTATTCCTTGCAATTCTTGCCGCGCTGCGCAGAGGATCGCTTACAGAAGATCATGTTGCAACGCTGCACGATCGAAGGCGGATATCGGATGATCGGGACATTACAAAGCTGTATTCGCACAACGCCGATGTTGATCGCATTAACACAGACCGGCTGCGAACGCTCATGGGCAAGGAAAAAACGTATGTGATGACCGCGTCGGGGAACCCAAAATTGATTGAACAGATGAAGCGCGGGTGTTTGTCGCCGGAAAAGTTAACGCTCAAAATTGGTGCACGGGTGATGTTCACGAGGAATAATCCTATCGAGGGATTTGTAAACGGATCCATCGCCGACGTGGTTGATTTTGATGCGGAGACGAAATACCCGGTGGTGCAAATGAAGAATGGACGAATGGTTTGTGTTGCTCCGGGCATGTGGAGTGTGGACGGTGATGGTGCTCCGCTTGCGATTCTTCGCCAGCTTCCGTTGCGCCTTGCCTGGGCAATGACGGTGCATAAAAGCCAAGGGATGTCGCTGGACGGCGCGTTCATCGATTTAGGAACGGCGTTCGCGTACGGCCAAGGCTACGTTGCGCTTTCCCGCGTTCGATCGTTGGCGGGGCTTTTTCTTGGCGGCCTGAATGCACGATCGTTAGAAGTTGATCCGGGCGTACTTGAGAAGGATGAGCAATTTCGCGCGCAATCGCTCGCCGCAGAAACAACGCTCGCGAATCAATCTGCATCGGAACGCATAGCGTCTGCGGATGCGTTTATTGCTGCGTGTGGCGGAAAGAAAGAGCCGATCATTCGTGAAACCATCGACGCACTTTCCGTGTTCTTTTCATCGAAACCGAAGAAGATCAAAGAACCAAAATGGACGGAAACGCTTGCGCTCATTATCGACGGGCATTCCATCGCCGATGTCGCAAAAGCGCGATCTCGTACGATTGGCACCATTGTTGGGCATTTGGCAGAAGCACATTCCCTTGAAAAGATTCCCGTCGATACACTCGAGCACTTGAAGGAGTCGATGAAATCGCTTACCGATCCCATCCATCCCATCATAATCGAACTCAAAACCCGCGGTCGGTTCCTTCGCCCCGTCTTCGACCATTTCCAAGGAAAATATTCCTACGACGACCTCCGCATCGCGCAATGGCTGCTGGATGTGAATGGGGGCAAGGTCAATTCTTAAAATGTATGAACGTATACGACGATCCAAAATATTACGACATCGCATTTTCATTTCGAAATATTTTAGAAGAAGCAAATTTCATTGAAGAGTGCATCGCGAAGTATTCAAGGACTCCAGTAAAAACATTTCTTGAATTAGCGTCGGGCAACAGTCCGCACATCGAAGAGCTTTCAAGTCGTGGGTATGGGTATGTTGGGCTTGAGTTGAACAGCGAAATGATACGGTACGCGCAACAGAAAATTGAATCTCTGGGATGTCCTGCGGAAATTGTTCGCGCTGACATGAGACAATTTTCGCTTCCTGCATCCGTCGATTGTGCGCTTGTTTTTCTAGGATCGCTCTATGTTGCGAACGATGAGGAGCTTGGCGAACATCTTATTTCCGTCGCGCGAGCACTGCGAAGCGGTGGGCTCTATATTTTGGAAAGCGTTGTGGAGTTTTATCCCGAAGACGTTCATACGCAAACATGGAACATGGAAAGAGGAACGACAAAGGTTTCTACAACGTATGAGGTGACGTGGCTGAATCGCGAAGAGAAGATATTGAGCGGCAAGATCATCTTGGACATCGATGATGCTGGAACACAGAAGAGAATCGAGCATTCAGAGATCCGAAAGATATATTCCGTAAAAACCTTCATCGAGCGCGCAGAGCAAACGCATCAATGGGAATATGTTGCTGCATGCAGCGACTTTGACCTCGATCAGCCTCCTCGCGAGGGCGCGAGGAATATTCTCGTGTTGCGCAGAAGATAAAAACCGTACGATAAACGACCTGACCCCTTTTGACTCGCACTACTCGATGCCCAAAATCTCATCTCGTACCTCAAAATCGCGTTTTCCTTCGCAAAGCGCGCGGATGTCCTCGGTGTGGGTTTCGAGGTATGCACCGAAATAGGAACTAAACTTTTCGTTTGCCTGAAGGTGCAACATTTCTTCGATGGGAAACCACTCGAGGCGTTGCCCTTCGTGAACTAAGCGGATATTCGCGAATTGCTCATCGGTGACGGGAACGAAAAAGCGATGAACAATGCTGCCGTCGGTGTATGTGGTGATTCCGGTGAAGATGAGGTCTGTGGCGTTGAGATTAATCTCTTCTTTCAATTCACGTGCCATTGCTTCGCGGGGCGTTTCGCCTTCCTCGACTGCGCCACCTGGCGTATTCCACATGTTCGGATGCGGAATATTGGGGTTATTGTCTCGAAGAACAAGGCAAATTTTGTTTCCGTGAACAACAATGGCTTTTGATCCTGGTTTTCGCATAGTCCTCTAATGCTCCAATACAATCCTCATCACAACATCAAGTTTCATCGCGGAAAGATTTTTTGGAATGATCGTTTCGCATTTGGCGACGATGGCGGGATCCATGGCGGCAAGGAGCTGTTCGCGGTTGACTTCGGGAACACAAAGGATTGCTGCAGTGCACGTGGTAGAAAGAAATGTTGCAAGCGTTTTGGATACTTTTTTGGCGAGCGCGGTAATTTGTGCCACCTTTTGCGCCTCAAAATCCGCCATTTCCGTTACATTCACCGTTATCTCTTCATGTTCGGTCACCTCTCTCCCGTTGACTGTTAATACACGAGCTTTCTCCGTATTCGTAAGAATAATCACGGTTTTTTCGGAGAATGGAGGGTAATGGGTGGAGAATTCGATGACCATAGGATGAGGGGATTCTAACACAGGTCTCTGCTGTGCGTGGTAAAATGACGAATATGAACGGAGGGATCTGGGGACGATTGCGAGAAAACGTGCGGGACGTGGTGTTTGGGTTGGAAGATAGTTTAGTGTCGACACTGGGAACGGTTACGGGTGTGGCGATTGCATCTCACAGCTCGTTTTACGTGGTGCTTACGGGAACAATTTTGGTATGCGTTGAAGCGGTATCGATGGCAGCGGGGAGCTATCTTTCTTCACAATCAGCAAAAGATTTGTATAACGAGCGCGCCA
The DNA here is from genome assembly GCA_943358395.1 of Candidatus Uhrbacteria bacterium. Classification (GTDB taxonomy): domain Bacteria; phylum Patescibacteriota; class Patescibacteriia; order UBA9934; family UBA9934; genus CAIKHN01. Next base: position 16,216 of record CALRGY010000004.1, read on the forward strand.
AACAAGATCATGCTCGCGTTCTGCATGAATGGGTTTCCGATGAGGAGTCGCTGTCTGAGCTGTTTACACGGAAGGGGTTTTCGAAGAACGAAGTGGCGTTTGTGGTGGCAGCAATTGGGCGTGAACGGAAGCTATGGCTAAAAGAGGTTGCACGATGCGAATATCGCTACGCCCCAAGTACCAGTAGCACGCCGGTTATTGCAGCAATGTTCATGGGTGGGTTTTACCTTCTTGGTGGATTCTTTACTTTTGCTCCGTATCTTTTCCTGCCTCTTGAAACCGCGTTACCGGTAACGGTCGCGATGACCTTGATTGCATTATTTCTGGTCGGGGTACTAAAGGCGCGACTAACGGGAACGAATCCGTGGAAATCAGGACTTGAGATGTTTATTGTTTCCACAAGTGCTGCAGCAATTGGCTACGGTCTTGGTGTACTGATTCCGATGGTGCTCTAATTTAGAGATCTCCGATGACCTATGGCATTATTCGGAAAAACACGGGCACCAGAATTTCCTCCGCAGAGCGTGTGGTTGAATTCGGATGCGCTGACGATGAAATCGCTACGAGGAAAAGTGGTGCTCATCGATTTCTGGACGTATTCCTGTATAAATTGCGCGCGCACGCTGCCTCATGTGAAGCGGTGGCATGAGCGATATGCAAGGCACGGTCTCGTCATCATCGGCGTTCACGCGCCGGAATTCGATTTTGAAAAAGAGGAGGGCAATGTTCGGCGAGCGATCAGTGATCTTGGCGTTACGTATCCCGTGGTGCTCGATGCCAATTTTTCCATCTGGAACGCATACGCGAACCATGTGTGGCCCCACGCATTTCTCATCAATTCCCACGGAGTTATTGTGCATGATCATGCGGGTGAGGGTGGCGTTGCGGAAACAGAAATGGCGATACAAAGCGCGTTGCGTTCTGCGGGAGCAACGGATTTGCCTGCGATTCCACCAGACGGCACAGAGGGTGAGGGCGTGTGTTACCGCACAACGCCGGAGCTATACTTGGGGTATGTTCGTGGATCCATTGGCAATGCTCACGATACACTGCCGAATGCTGAAGAGGTGTTTAATGACGTTCCCGATCACACTGACGACATTTCGTATCTTCATGGGCACTGGAAAGTAACATCGGAATATGTCGAACATACACGAGCGCTTGCTGTAGCAACGGAGTATGTGCGACTCATCTACTCCGCATTCGATGTGCATCTCGTCATGGGGAGCGCCGATGACCAGGATGCGGTGATCGACGTTACGCTCGACGGGAAGCCCATTCCTGCAGCAATGGCAGGCGCCGACGTCGTCATCGACCCCGATGGGAAAACCCATGTTCACGTTCGGCATCACCGCATGTACACCCTTATTCGCGCCGATCATTATCACCGCGGCACATTGAAAATCGGAGTAAAAGCTGCTGGTCTTCAGATGTTTGCATTTACGTTTGGCGGATGTCGATCATGATGGATTGGGACTTTCTCATTTGTGGCGAGTTTCGACGAAGATCGAGGAAATCTTCCGAGGCGTACTTCATGGTACGATGAGGAAGTTTCCGATGATCTGAATCGAAAATCGACCAAAGGAGGAAGTCCCAAGTATGAATCATCGAATCTATCTCGATCACGCTGCGGCAACGCCCCTTTCATCGGCGGCATGGATGGCGATGGAGCCGGTGTTGATGCATGAATGGGGGAACCCCTCGAGCATTCATCGGGAAGGCGTGCGCGCCGCCGATATTTTGCGGAGAGCACATGAATCTCTTGCGATGTGTATCGGCGCACATGCCGATGAAATCATCGTCACCTCCGGCGCGACGGAATCGATGAATCTTGCGGTGATGGGGGTGATGAAAGCGGCAGCGCATCATGGAGGTCACGTCGTCACGCTTGCCACCGAGCACGCGGCAATGCTTGGCGCACTGCGATCAGCAAATGCAGACACGACGATTCTTCCCGTTGATGAACGTGGTCACGTCTTCACCGAATCGATTCTCGATGCACTCCGCGAAGATACCGTGCTGGTTTCCGTGATGACGGCAAATAATGAAATCGGCGTTATTCATGACATTCATGCCATCGGAAAGGCGATCGATACGTGGCGCAAGAAGCGAGGCTCGGTATATCCACTCTTTCACACCGATGCCAGTCAGGCGTCTAATTACCTTCACATCGATGTCGTGCCGCTGCACGTCGATCTTCTTACGCTTTCGAGTGCAAAGGTGTATGGGCCCAAAGGGGTGGGCGCGCTGTATCTTCGACGAAATGCGCCGTGGCAATCGGTGTTTGGCGGGGGAAAGCAAGAGGGCGGTCGCCGGCCAGGCACGGAAAATATTGCTGGCACCGTGGGGTTTGCTGCGGCACTTGCGGAGTCGGTAGCAATGCGCGAACGAGAATCTGCTCGCCTCCTTATTCTTCGAGAGCGACTCATCGATGGACTCGTAGCGATCGATGGCACAAGGCTCAACGGCGACCGCATTCGTCGTCTTCCCAATAACGTCAACGCTGCGTTTCCTGATATCGATGCCGAAGAATTGGTGCTTCGTCTCGACGCTATCGGAATCGCGGCATCAACAGGATCGGCGTGTAAAGGTGGTGCAGAGCCGAGCCATGTGCTGAAGGCGCTGGGACTCGATGCGCAACGCATCAACAGCAGCGCGCGCTTCACCCTCGGCCGATCCACTACAGAATCCGACATCGATCACGTCATTGCTGCCGTCCGCACCTGCATTCTGGGGAGATGAGTTCAACTTCTCAATGCATCACTTTTCCTCCGTTTCAGGCAGGCAGCGAGCTTCTCATTGGGAGTTAAGAAATTAAGCTTTTTGCGGGGTCTGTTGTTGAGTTTGTTTTCAACCCAAGCAACATGTTCTGGGGTAATCATACTCATATCCGTGTTCCTCGGGAAATACTCCCGGATGAGTCCATTGAGGTTTTCGACGCCGCCCTTCTGCCATGAGGAATACGTGTCGCAGAAGTAGCTTTTGACACCATAGTGTTTTCTGGTGTTTTCATGAAGCACGTTCTCGGTTCCATTATCTCGTGTGGTGGTCTTCCAGATGCTTTTTGGATCTTTTTCTATCTTTGCTCGGAGCGCCCACTCATGGCTTACGGCTTCTTTGTTCGGCACCTTCGTAATCCGTGCGAGCATAATCTTTCGCTCGTACTGCACTGCGAGACATGGAGATTGCCCTGAGAACACCATTGAGTCATCTTCCCAGTGGCCGACCTCGCGTCTTTGGGTGATCTTCTTTGGTCTTTGGTGGACACTTACACGGTTTTCTATCCGTGTTTGCTGTGGTTTTACGCCACGGCCACGTTTTCTCCTTCGTGTTTGTTTTCTCCGGAGATACGGAATGAGTACTTGGTATTTTCCTTCACCGTTGTAGATCCAGTCGTAGATCGTTTCGTGACTGACGGAATGTCCACGAAGCCCTCTTGGTGGTCGAATCTTCAGTCGACCGACCACTTCTTCCGGAGACAATCCTTCGCGAATCCATGCCACAACAAACGCACGAAGTGCGTGATCCCTATCGAGTGTCCGAGGCTTCATGTGCTTCGCACGTTTCTCGGTGAGCTTCTTTGCAACAGCGACCATATATCCTCGTTGGGTCATATTCCGCTCAATCTCTCGAGAGACGACGCTTTGGCTCCGACCAATGCTCGTTGCGATAGCGCGGTGACTCTTTTTATCCAAGATTCCCCGAGCGATAATTTGTCGGTCAATATCCGTTAGCAGTCGTCCACGAGGCATATCCATAGAGTGTCCCAGGAAACGGCCTCACCGACCAAGGCAACTGAGGGATGGGAGTGATGCTATGGAACTTGAACTCGGGGGATGAATCGCCATGGTCAATAAGTGGTATTTTTGATATTATAGTATCAATGGTAGAACTTTCTCACTTGAGGCTATTTTCGGTGCGCAAGGAGGAAGGTTCGCGAGACGTACTTCACGGTACGTTGAGCGAATTTCCGACGCAGCAAGCCGAAAAGAGACCAAATGAGAAAGTTCTAAACGTTTTCAATCATCAATCGCGCAATATTATGCTCGATAAGAACGATATTCAGATTATTCGTGACCTTTTTCAGGAAAACAACGCTATTCTCAAGCGGGAAATTCGCGACGAGATGCATTCGTGCATTGCCGCATCAGAGGTGCGTACAATGGAAAAAATGGAGAAGATGAAGGAAGAAATTATCGACGGCATCACTGATGTTCTCGATGATTCCATTCTACCTCGACTCGAGGAACATGAGAACGACATTCGGCTTATTAAGCGCCGGCTGCAACTCGCATAACCTTGTTTTTGCTACCTCGTTGTATGAAAATTCGAATTATCGTTGATCCAGATTTGTGTATCGGTGCCGCAAGCTGTGTAACAATTGCGCCGGACACGTTTATTATGAATATGGAGAATAAGGCAGAAGTGATTGATCACGGCATTATGCCGGATGCGCCAATGTATGAACGGGTCATCGACGTTACGGAAGATGAAAGGCAAAACATCATTCTTGGCGCACAGTCATGCCCAACGTTAGCGATTACGATTTTCGATGAGGACACCGGATTACAGATCTATCCCACCGCATAATATGGAACACGTGATCATTCTTGGCGGAGGCATTGCCGGAACCACTGCAGCCGAGGACATTCGTAAGGGGAATGCGAGTGTTGAAATTACGATCATTGAGCAAGAGCATCATCCGTTGTACTCGCGAGTATTGTTGCCGCATTACGTCAAAGGAAAGATTCCGCGTGAAAAAGTCTTCATGAAAACGTGGGAATGGTACGCGGCACAACGTATCGAAATTATGGCGGGGGTTCGAGTGGACGCGATTGATATTCAAAATCGATTTGTCACGACGAGCGAAGGCAGAGAATTACCATTCGATGTGCTCATTCTCGCCGGTGGCGGGGAATTAAATGTGATCGGCGGCGAACCACGTGGCACATCGTATTTACGGGGGATCGATGATGCCGATGAATTGATCGGATTGCTGAAAGAAACGGGCATGCGCCATGCAGATGATCGACGTGGCGTGGTGTATGGCGGTGGATTCATCGCCTTGGAATACATGAATATTTTTCATCATTTTGGAGTGTCGTGCGACGTTGTGATGCGTGGATCTGGGTTTTGGTCATCGGTGCTTTCAGCACATTCGCAGAGTGTTCTCGCAAGGAAAGCGGTCGACGGCGGGATTGTATTGCACACGAACGAGCCAGAACCAACTATTCTTGGTGATCGCGAGGTGACTGGTGTACGCCTTGCGTCTGGCGCCGAGATTCCGTGTTCGATTCTCGGTATTGGTATCGGCATGCACCCTGATCGTTCTTTTTATCGCGATTGCGATATTGAAATCAATCACGGCATTGTTGCGAACGAATATCTCGAAACACCCCATCCCTCCGTGTATGCCATTGGCGACGGAGCCGAATTTCTTGACGGAAATGTTGGCAGACGTGTGGTGTATGGCAATTGGATGAATGCTCAAAGCCAAGGGCGCGCAGTGGCAAAAACAATTCTCGGCGATCGTCAGCCGTTTGCACTTGTATCAAGCTACGCTACCCAACTTTTGGGTATGCACATTGTATTTATCGGCGATGTTGATCGCGTAGCGGCACACGAAATCAAACAAGGCACTGCCACAGAAACGGCATCGGTGGAGGAGTTCTATCGGAACGGCACCATTGTGGGAGCAATTCTTATCGGTGACATCTCGTCTCGTGCTACTATAACGGCAAGGATTGCATCGAATAGCAAGACCGTATGAATCTCGACAGCCATAAAACGTATGCGGCTCTTGATGGATCAGATATTCGTTTTGGCATTGAGCATTTGCCCGAGCAAATCCGGATTGCGTGGGAAGAAACGCGTGAACTTGAGATTCCAGAAGCATTTCGGAAGGCGTCTTCGGTGGTGATTGTGGGCATGGGCGGTTCCGCCTTGGGGCCGCATATGCTGGTTACTACGTTTTTCGATAGGATCACCGTTCCTGTAACGTTAGTAAACGGCTATGCGTTGCCTGGGTTCGTCGATAAAAAAACACTCGTTATTCTTTCGAGTTTCTCCGGAACTACCGAGGAAGTGCTTGCTGCGGGTGACGATGCAATGAAGCGCGGTGCGATGATTTTTGCGATTGATGCTGGTGGCGACTTGGCAAAGCGAGCAAAGAAACATCGTTGGCCCATGTATCAATTCGATCCGGGTGATTTAGCAAAGCAACCACGGCTTGGAACGGGCTTTTCGTTGGCGGGCATGCTCGGGTTCTTTGAACGAGCAAAGTTTTTGAAGATTACTGGTGCAGAACTCGACCGCATGCGCATTGCCATGGGGGAGGTGATCGATTCCTGTGCCGTGGATGTTCCCACAAAGGAAAATCCCGCAAAGCTTGTAGCGAAGTCATTAGCAGAAAGCGCGGTACTCATCATCGCCGCAGAGCATCTCGTTGGCACCGCTCATGTTCTTGCAAACTCCATCAATGAAACCGCGAAGCAATTTGCAACATTCTGCGCATTGCCCGAGCTCGACCACCATCTTCTTGAAGGGCTCACGTATCCAAAGACGTTTGCCCGAAAAACCGTCGCACTCATCATGCAATCCGATCTGTACAACGCACGCACGCAAAAGCGCGTTGCCGTTACCGCGAAAATGCTCGAAGAACAGGGTTTAGCCGTGGTGGATTACGTCACAAGCGGCAGCGAACGCCTTGAAGAAGTAGGCGAAGTCCTCCAATTCGGCAGTTTCGTTAGCTATTACTTAGCCATGAAAAACGGCGTAAAGCCAGACGAGATTCCGTTTGTCGAGGCGTTTAAGAAGGCGATGGGGAAATAATGTATGCCGATGCCGAAGATGTTTGAGAGAGAGGTTCCACCAGTCACCATCGAATCCGTTCCCGATCGTGAGAAGCCTGGTGCTCGACAAGAGCGAAGAAAAGAGATCGTGCACGAGAAAATAGTTCAATACGCAGATGCTGTGGTTGAATGCATGCGTTGGATTGATTCAGTCACCATAGATACGCCCCGTGAAGAAGTCTTCCGACGTTTGGACGAAATGGTGAAGGGAGTCCCAGATTCCGACAGGAATACGATGGGATATGTTCAACGATGGAAGGACGGTAGGCGTGCGGCGTGGGAAAAAGCGCACGCGTATCATGGAGACACAGAGGGTGTGACTCAGTATTTTAATAGCGTGTGTTCAGAAATTCCTACGGCACCATTGCGAAAGGATGAGATTGTGAGCATACGTTTTGAGCCGTTCTGTGTAGAGATTGCGCTCACGAATACGGCATTTAATGCGAGGCAGGCTTTCAGTGGGGACGGAAAGGGTGATATTCGTGGCTGTTCTTTTGGGAGCCTTGGGCTAACGTTTGTTATTGAGGATTGGAGAGGGATCACGAAATCGAGAAGGATAAATGACCACGAAATCGGTCATCAATTACTTGGTGGCGCACCAATCCATCCATGGGTGAAGCCCGGAGCGAGGTTGGTAGAAATGATGGGTTGGATTTTTGCCGCACGGGGAGGAGATTCTGGAAGAAAATTAAGCCACGATGAAAAGCTTTCGCTGAAGGCGTGCATGAGATATGCATTAGAGGGACTGCACGAAGAATTTCTTGCTGAATTTTACGCTATTCTTCAGTCGCCGTATCCGTTGCACGTTAGCCCTCGGTATTGGTCGACTGCGGAAATGCATGCATTCCATTTTGAAGGGATAGCACGGGAAGGGCGGGGAACACTTTCATTGATTGATGAAGACTACGCAGAGCTCATGTTTCGTGCAGGGCAGCGGGTACAGAGGCAATTTCAGCGGGCAAAGGCGAGTATGATCGAGGCGTTTGTGGCAGCGCAGAATATGCCATATTCGGACGCACGGCGTTTCGTCGTGGCAACGGCAGTCGTCATGCCAATCCGTTCCTATCATCACATCTGGGATATTTTAACCGCAAAGTACGGCGTCGACGTCGTTGAAAGCGCCAAGGCCCAGCTCCTCACCGACGGATTGCCGGAGTTTCCGAGCGAATCCTTGAAAAAGCCGTAGAACAAAAACATCTCCCTGGAATTAGGGAGATGTTTTTTGTTTGGCGAGGAATGCTGTGTTCGCGATTGTGTAGAGGGTATTAATGCGGTTCAGATAGCGAAGGGCACGAGTTTGCTCGGCACCGTGAAGTGTTTCGTGAATCGCATTTCGAATCGCGTTTTCGTTATACAGGCGTTCGAGCTTTCGTCGTCCTGCCTGTATTCGAACGTCTTGCCATGGCTCAAAGGAGTCAATGTACACAACGCTTTTGTTTGCGGTGTATCCGTAATTTTGTTCGACATTATCAACATGAGCGAATTGCTGGATCGCGCGATGAAGTTCCGGACGATCGCGGTTGAACGCTGGAACGCCTGGAGAAACTCTTTCGTGGACCGTTTCAGCTGTTCCTGTTGCTCCGGACGCAAAAAGGATTTTTGGGCTACAGTGCGGAACCAGCAAGAGCATGAGTTTGTGAAGATAAAATTCTGCCTTGATGTATTCTGGAGTAAGAAGATTGCGCAGTTCTCGTTCTTCTGAGCCGAATCGATCGTGACGCTTTCGTACCAAGCCTTCTTTGTAGGGATACGTCGATTTAAAACGCCCTTCCTTCTCCATTTTTTCTTTCCCCGGAACATCTTTCGGTGGCATCTCTGGCATAGATACGAAGATGCTATTTCGCATTCACATCCGCCTGATGCAAGCCAACGGTGTTGCCTTCGGGGTCGAGGAAGTAGCCTTGCCATGCCATGCCCGCAATGGAGAATTTCGGCATCGCGATGGTTGCGCCGTGTTCAAGGGCTTTGGCCATGGCGGCGTCGAAGTCGTCGACCACAATGGTGCAGCAGTAGGCGTTGAGTCCGGATGCTGGGGCTGGTGCTGGGCATGGTCGGTGGATAATCCCACCGTTAATGCCGCCAGCAGAATCCCGTTCTCCCGTCATCACCATCCAATATTCCATTTGTCCGCCTTCCCATTTTTGAATATCCCATCCAAACACGTCCGTATAAAACTTCACCGCACGTTCCGGATCGTCAGCATGAATCTCGAAATGGGCAACGCGGTTCGGCATAGGGTGCGGAGAAGAGTGATGGATGAATGATACAATGAATGCACGGTATGGAAAAATCTCCCGCTTTCTGTAAAAGCATGAATCTCCCACAATCTCCTATAGTCATAGTATGAGATTACGCCGGCTCCGCTTCACATCGAGGTTTTGTTGTAACTAAGGAGGATCGAGCACCTTGGTCAGGAACGAACAATGCGGTATCAAAAAACGTAGAGGCGGATCAAGAATACAACCCAACAGGGTTGTATTTTCGTGGCGGTGTCTGTGAGTTTAGTATCAAAATTACGAAAGTGTTTGAAGGGGTTTCCGATGATGTGTTGGGGCAATTTTGAGGTGTATCGGCTGGGATGTTTTTAGTCGTACCAAAGTGCAAAAAGCGCAAGATTATACATGACGGCGAAGAAGGTAAGTAGGATGCAGACGCGCATGGGCCTTGTACTAGGATTCTTTTTCTTTGAAACGATGATGGTGGCGATAATGAAAGCAATGACGAGCCAAACAATCTGATTTGTAAATACTCCACTCCACATATCTATTGGCACGGTATCGTTCCCCATCGGAGAGGGTGGTAGTTCGAGTGCCGAAAATGGAAATCCCGCTTTTGCCACACTTGGCAAGTTCATCGCCCATTGGCGAGTAGCCTCATTCGCTTCTATTGAATGACGTGAAGCGATCCAGGAAAGAAATAATAACCAGTGACCAAGAGACGCGGTGAGCACCAAGAGCAAGGCTGCTTTAGCCTTACCGTAGTTTTTCGCAATGATCGCGCTGATGGTAAGAACGATGCTAGGTAGTGCGTAAAGTATCCCGAAACTCGTAAAAAGTCCCATGATGCCGATGGGAATACCCATCACGAGTATAAATGGAGCAGCAAGAATCATTCCAAAATTCATATGGTCAAATTTTTATTGAATGGGTGGAGCTTTATGAAATACTAACACAACAAAACAACCCCGCGAAGGGTTGTTTTGTTGGCGGAGGGAGCGAGATTCGAACTCGCGGACCCTTGCGGGTCAGTGGTTTTCAAGACCACCGCACTAGACCGCTATGCGACCCCTCCGAGGGGTACGATAGTCGAAAATGAGGTTACGATCAAGAAATTGCCTTCATGGCTAGTGCCATTTCCACGGCGCTCATGCCAGCTTCCCAGCCTTTTTTGTGGGTTCCAAGGGATCGGACTTCGGCTTGGGTAAGGTTTTCGGTGGTAAGAACGCCGAAAAGCACGGGGATTTCTGCGCCCAGTGCAACGTTCATGATGCCGTTGGCGCAAGCGTCGGCAATGTAATGATCGTGCTTGGTTTCGCCTTTAATGAGTACACCGAGGCAGATAATGGCATCGAGGTCACGTTGATCGGCAAGTGTAGCCGCTGCAACGGGAAGCTCAAACGCACCCGGAACACGCACCGTCACCATGTTTGATTCTTTCACGCCACATAATGCCAACGCATTCACGCAGTCGGCAAGCATGGCGTCAGTCAGATTCTGGTTAAACCGCGCCGCAACAATGCCGATGCGTAGGATAGAGCCATCGAGGTGGGCAAAGGTATTCGCTTGCATATGAGAAAAACAGTACCATATGTTGTGCGAAGAATGGAGGATTTTATGAACGCTCTATGAAAAAGATCCTTTTAGTCATTTATGGAGGCACGATTTCGATGGTAGTGAAGGATAATAAGGTGATGCCAGCGGAAAATATTGAAGATATTAATAAGCTTCTCCCGCACATTAAAGATATTGCAGAGATCGAAATGCTCGTATTGGCGAACAAAGATAGCACAAACGTGAATCATGAGGATTGGACGAAGATTGCGTATTGTCTTTTTAGTAATAAAGATGCGTACGACGGCTTCATTATTACGCACGGCACCAATACGATGGCGTATACCGCGTCGGCGCTGTCACTGGCGCTGGGGGCACATTTTCCAAAGCCTATTGTGATTACCGGGTCGCAATTGCCGTTGACCGTGTACGGGAATGACGCGCGGTTTAATTTTGAAAATGCGGTAAAGACCGTTGTGGTTGCGGCGGAAGAAAATATTAATGAAGTCATGATTGTGTTCAATGACGTTGTGCTGCGCGGAGGACGTGCGCTCAAAATTAGTGAAAGCGCGTTCAGAGCATTTGCTTCTCCGGCCTTCCCATCGATTGCAGACATTACGAGTACCGGCATCCATTTTAATTACCACGCACGGAAGAATATTCCCGGGAGCGTTCCCGATCTTCGACCACATTTTACTCCCGGCGTTCTGAGCATCGATCTTACTCCAGGGCAGCTTCCCGACCTTTTTGAAGCCATTGTTGCTACGGGAAAATGCAAAGGCATCATTTTGAAATCGCATGGTGCAGGATCGGTGCCCACGGGAGGATCGTATAATTTCTTGCCGTTTATTGAAAAAACTGTGCATCAATATAAAGTTCCTGTGGTTGTTTCCACGAAGTTTATTGGCGGAAATTCATATAAAGAGGTGAATGATGAATGTGCGGTGCTCGCGATAGAGGCAGGGGCAATCCCGTCGGGCGATCTGACCGATGTCATGACGGAGGTGAAGATGATGTGGATTCTTTCGCAGGGCGCAAACAGTATCCCTGACGTGCGGAGCGGAATTTTGCGCGAGTACTCTGGAGAGATTACTCCGTATAAAGTTGCAAAGCTGAATGAGGTGTAGCGGAGTGCTATAGTGGTTCTAGTCACCATGATTTCATCTATGGAAGAAAAAACCCTCATTGAAGCAACGGTGGTGTTTCCAGTACGGGAAGATGGTGCGGTGTTGCTGGGAAAGAAGGTGGCGAAGATTGGGATGGGGTGCTGGAATGGGTATGGGGGAGGACGAGAAGCGGGGGAGACGCTCGAACAGACGGCGATTCGGGAGCTGTATGAAGAATCTGGCTTGGTGGCAGAGGCGCAGGCGCTGGAAAAGATCGCCATTCTTCATGCGTATAATCATAAAACCGACGGTAGGGTTGTTCCGTGTGCGGTGCATTTTTACGTGGCACGGCATTGCACAGGAGAGCCAACAAGCACAGAGGAAATGACAACGCCAACATGGTTTGCCATCGCCGATCTTCCGCTCACAGAAATGATGCCTGCCGATGCCCTCTGGGTTCCTGCCGCCCTCGGCGGAAAAAAGCTCATCGTCACCGTGCATTACAGCCCGTTTCAGAAAGAGATGCTGCAGCCGATTGAAATTGAGGAGGTTTTAGCGCTGTAACACCCAGCGAATGTCCTCGATGGCATGATCGATATTCCGCATGCCTTGGCCGACGGGATAAAAGGTGGGGTATACCGGGTATGATTGGGATTTGATGCGTAGTGGCATTGCGGATTTGCGTACGGCAGAGACTTTGATGGGCGCATCAAGAAGAATGGAGCTGACTTGGTTCCCAAATGTGATAATTCGTTGTGGGGCGATGACGGTCATTTCTTTGTGAAACGAAGGAAGATATGCACGAAAGACAGAGTTGGGGAGCGGTCGGGCATCTTGCTGCGTGCATTTGGCAAGATTCGTGATGTACAAGTCCTGATCGGCAAGCGATTGATAGATCTCGTGCGCAAAATCCAGGGTCCACTCAGAGGAGTGAAGGCGTTGGGTACGTTCGAAGATGTGTTTGGGGAGTACGCCAATCTGATAAAAAAGTTTCCAGATATTTTTCGTCCCAAGCCAAGGAGCGCGCAATCCCGTCCATGTTGGATCTGCGGCAACATTTCGCCCGGGGGGATTCATAAACACAAAGCACGCTTTCGGTGAAGATACGCATCCTGCGCCGTAAATCGCGTTCAGATTAGGGTCTCCGAATTGTCGTTGGAGATCGTCGAACGACTGCTGAAGCTGCATCAATTGCATAGATAATGCGCAGTGTAACACGCTGAATCGCCGCGATTATTGCAGCGATGCATGATACGATAGAGCGAGTATGATGAAATCCATTGCAGAATTTTATGAGGGCGCGCAAAGGCACGTTGGCTATGCTAATGCGTGGTTTGAGTACTATCGTCCCAAGGCGATTGCCGATCATATATGTTACAAATGCGCATCATCGGAAGAATTTGAGCAGATGCGAACGATGCTTGAAAAGGAAAGTGTGTTTGTGTATCAATCGATTATTTCCAATCGTCGGATTGCGATTATCAGGCTTAAGAACTCGATCGCGACAACGTTGGGAGAGGTTTGGTTCGTGGAATTAAGCGATCAGAAAGTAGACGGGAGCCAAAGATCGGAATTCGATCACATCGAGATATATCCAGAAACCGGATCGATGGAGGACCTTGTAAGAATTTTGGAGGAAAAAGGGGTAATTGTAGAAAAAGTTTCCCGTCCGCACCACACCACGTTCGACGTTGCCATTCATGAATCATTCAAAACGCGCATTGAACCAGAGGCGTTGATTGAGAAAATTATTCGTGACGAACTGACGTGTTCGTCAAAGAAATCCCTATGAAATATGCATGAGTCATCATTATTTCCACGGAAAATACAAATCTTGATTTCTTTGATGGGCTTTCAAGATAGCCGGTGTCGTTCTAAAGATGCGTAGGGGTTTCCCAGATTTTGGTGCTGGTTTTTGGTGCGGCGGGGTACGCGCCGGTGATGGTGACTTTTCCGGTGAGGGCATTCAGTGCTGCGGTTTGTGAACCGCGGGTGAGGGTGTAAAACGATGTGCCTGGAACCAGCTTGAGGACGTAACTTGCGGTAAGGAATGTTGTAAAAACAGTGTAGTCGTAGCACGATCCGTCGGTGTACGTTACGCGCACGGCACCAGGGTTTGCTGGGGCAAGCGCGGTAACATACCCGGTGTTTACGGCGCTATATGTGCTGTAAACGGGGTGTGCGCGGTTCACAAAAAGCGTATTCGCCTCGTCGATAAATGCGTCACCATCGTTATCTTTACCGTCGTTACAAATCTCGATGCGATTATTGGGGTAAAGAATGTCGCTCGCGTTATTGGCGTAGCCGCTTGGTGCTGTGCTCGCGCAAAGGCTGACGGGGTATGCAGGATCACCGTAGCCGTCGCTATCAACGTCCGTGTAATACAGCGTGGTGCTTGAAATGGAAGCATCGGCATCATCGCAATCGAGGGAATTGGTTGCGTAGCCCGTGGGAGCAGTTGCTGCGCAAAATGATGCAGAAACTGTCGATCCTTTTCCGTCGCCATCCGCATCGCGATAATAGGCGGTGTACGTAGAAATGGTGGTATCAGCATCGTTGCAGTCAACGGTACTCGAAACGCCGTCGCCGTCAGCATCAGTCACAACCGGTGCGGTAACAGCGCACGGTACCGTGTAATTCCCAAACGTGCTTATCGCACCATACGTGCTCGAAATTCCGTCGTCATCGGCAAGGACAAGCGTTCCAATATTGGATGTCGGGCAATTATCAACAAAGGTTACTCCCTCCCATGCTCCGCTGACAGGAGTGGGATACCAATGTCCGGATGTGTAATTTCCTGCACCATCATATTCTTCGAGTGTATCGTAGCCGTCGTACACCGCAAAAAGCGTGTCGGTATCGTGGTTATAATCAAGATCCGAAAGATCGGTGTAGCCTTTGTAGGTAAGGACGACACCCTTGTATGTCATCGCTCCGGTAGAAAGATTTGGTTCAAAAATATAAATGTCGCCATTGTACTGCCAGCCTGCATAAAATAATCCGCCGCTGACGGTGGTGCCGTAAGCATGGTCACCATCGGGCACCCAGGTGAGTGCTTCGAATCCGTATATTCCAATGGGGTAAATATGGCTTGCAACGCTCCACGTTTTGCCGGTAAGCGCACCGGTCGAGAGGTCGAATTCCTCGATGTCGCTTCTGTTTTCCTCCGCTAAATACACTTTTGTGCTTGAAGTATCGATAAGAGTTACGCCTTCCCAATTCCCCGAAGCACTCCAGGTATTGACGACGGTTCCTGCGGTTGAAAGTTCGGCGACTACTCCGCTGTCGCTTACCACAATGTACGTGCCTCGACCGGAGTGCCAAACAATGCCGCTGGGTTCGAACGTGGGCTGCGCCGCGATTAGTGCCGAGCCAATATTGGTGGGCGTGGTCGACCCTGGCCATGTACCGGCAAGAAGTGTGAGGGGGAGTGCAAGAATACACGCGGCAAAGAAGAGGGAGATGCGGTTCGTCATACGGGGATTTTTGGCAAACGATAGCAAAAATAAGGGATTCTTTCAATGAACGGAGCCATTTTGTTACGAGGCATTTATGATTCGTCTTGTCGCAGAGGGGGTAGGGCCATGTTTGTCACGTTTTGCTTCAACACGCGGTAGAATGTGGTGAAGGCCTTCATATGCGTATGGATCATCAGAAAAATACACGGCAAGAACTTGAGGAAACATTCGAAGAGCTCTTCGATAGGCTTTTCCGCTATCTGCGCCTTCG
Organism: Candidatus Uhrbacteria bacterium; assembly: GCA_943358395.1. GTDB lineage: Bacteria > Patescibacteriota > Patescibacteriia > UBA9934 > UBA9934 > CAIKHN01. Next base: position 31,672 of record CALRGY010000004.1, read on the forward strand.
AATTCCCTCAAGCGAGGATGCGGAAGATATTGTTGCAGAAATATTCACCAAAGCATGGAAGCGCGCTCATTCCTATGATTCGCAGCAGGGCACGATGCTGATGTGGTTGTTTGGAATTGCGCGACATGAAATTGCCACGTACTGGAAAAGTCACTCAATACAGCAGGTTGATTACGATGCGGTTGAATTCATGCTTCACGATGAGGGATTACGCACCGTACGACAAAACGATGAACTTGATCTCGATCGCTTGCTGCAAGGGGTATCGGAAGAACAGCGAGCGCTCGTTATCCGGCATTATATCGACGGAATTTCTCATGCTGAAATTGCTCGTAGCGTTGGTCGTACAGAATCAGGAGTCCGTAAAATTGTTTCGCGTGCTATGCGAGTTTTGAAGAGTAGCGTGATATCCAAATAATTTATGAACACATATATTCATCCCAACAAGGAAGAAGAACGAATGATGGATCGCGTCACCATTCCTCTCGGCGCCTCACATCGTGTTCGCGAAAGATTCATGACAGCGATTCATAAAAAACCGTCGAAACGCGTTGTGAATATTTCAGTGATGGTTTTTTCGGGAGCTTTTGCGGTTGTTGCGTTCATGATGGCAATGCAGCCAAGTACAAGTTTTATCACCCAAGCGATCGCAGCTTCTCGCGCGAAGGTAGAGATGATACAAGAGGGTGATGTGCGACATATGGTGACGGTCATGTCGCCGGATCCTTTCTCGTCGATGCACTATGACGACATTCGCGACAGTACACTCTCTGACGAATGGTGGTTGAGCAGCGATGCGAGTTCGTACGCCTTCACGTTTCAGCGCGATAGTAACGATCGTGAAATATACAGTGAAAAAAAGATTATCCTTAATGGAAAAGAATACGTGACGCAGGAAAAGTACGATCTGTACCGTGCTGAAATGCAATCTGCATCCACGAACTCGGTTGAAGCGAAGGATGAAGATGTGCAGACGGATGCTCAAGGAGATGAAGACGTGTCGGTGCTGGGCGAAGGTGCCGTTTTGGAAATGCGCATTCAAAATCTTCTCGGATTCGGAGTACAGAGAAATATTGTGCCAAATATCACGGGAGCGCTCGAAGAACTCGCCATGTCATCACTCGTCAAAGACCTCGGTAAACAGAGACGAGATGATCTGGGGAAGGTTTACGTATACAGTCTGAGCTACCTTGATGAACGTGATCCAGTAAATGTCATTACTCAGGGCATCGATTATGTCTTTGATGCTGATACGAAAGAGCTAAAGGAAATTGATCATTGGACGCAGGTCAACGATGAAGCTCCGCAAGAATCCTCGATCACCAAGATAGTCATCGATGAAGTTGTGAGTCTGAAATCTTTGGCGACGAATCCCTTCGATCCATCTGTGCACGGACTTGTGGCGATGGCAGAAGGTGGCGCAAGTGATAGTCTCGTCACGTCGAGTGCGTTGATGATCAATCCGTACGAGATTCAGAACTTCAGATGTAAAGACGATTGTCAGAATCTTATCGTGACTAACTATCAGTCCCCGCTCTTTTCTGATCCAACATGTTCGACCTGTGATGAAATTCTTCTTTGGGCGAACATTGACGTAGAAAATGATGCTATTACTCTCATGGGCGAGATGACTCTTCAAGGAAAGTTTGTTTCCATGCCGGATCAGATTTTGCTCCTCAGCGATTATCCAAATTGGGTAGGTCGCGCTTTCCCTATGAGGATTCATGGCACAGATACCGTGCTCACCGTCATGTTACGTCAAGCAAACGAAGAGAATCTTCTCGAGAATCTTATTGCTGATGTAAAATGTTCGTCTGGCTGCGAAAACATAAAAGTGGGGGTACAGCGAGACAGTGGTATCAACGAGCTCCTCATCGACACGTGCCAACCAAAACTATGTGACATGTTTTCCATTATTTCTACTCCGATAATGGATGAAACGAACCGCTCTGAGGATGGACTTTGGATAGAGGAAAATAATTGGAAAGGCGGTTATTCTGTTAGCGTGTGGAAAATCTCGAGTCTGTTCGCTTTTAACGATGATCACGGAGAAGAGATTGTTCGAGTAGAGTATTCTCCCGATCAGACCGCGACCGGCAAGACGCTACACTTTAATCAGGTCGTCGATGGGCATGAACTCACTTTTGATCTGATATCGATGTGGCCGTAAGGTTTGGGCGGAGGTTGCGTTGATTGACGTAAGACAGGAATCTGCCAATACCAAGACAACCCTTCACGCGAAGGGTTGTTTTGATTCACGTTGATGCGACGCTTGTGGCTCGAGCCAGTGACGGCGGGCTGCATGGGTTCAGTACCAAGTTTACTCGGGTCGTTAAAAAGATTTTTAACGATTTGTCAGATGGAGATTTTGAGGCATGTGGGTCGGCAAACGACCAGATGATTCCGCTTACCTTTCGAATCTATTTTCTTGCCACTGTGTGGGAGATGCATTCCAATGGAAACCTCTTGCCTCCAAAGTAATCCTTTACCATCTGCTTGATATCCAGATCCCTCAGCGTCACATTATCCATTCCATAAATTTCATCCGGAGAAAACCAACGTATCTCCGTAACATCATCTTCAATTTTTTCGTTTGATGTTTCCGAAATTGTTCCAATAAAAATAATTTTGATTGCGTGGGGCGTGGCACCAATTTCATCTTCGATATCTTTTCGTGCCAATGAGTAAACACCGAGAAGGTATTTTGGTGTAAAGGTGAAGCCAGATTCTTCTAGGATTTCTCGTTGAACTGCTTCAATGGGACTCTCACCAACATCGATCCAGCCAGCCGGATGATTCCACTTGCCTTGATCAGGTCCTTTTCTTTGCGCCTCGCGAACTAAAAGAATTTTCCCTTCTCGCTCGAGAATACCTCCTACTACTCCGAATGTTTGCGTAAATACTCTTGGCATATTTTATTCACATCTTAACATGACAAAACAACCCTTCACGCGAAGGGTTGTTTTGATTCACTTTGATGCGACGTTTGTGGCCCGAGCCAGTGACGGCGGAGCCACATCGGTCGCGACCGATGTGGCGGTGTACACGCGTTCAGTGCCCAATTTGTAGGGGTGTTGCAAGGGCTTTTCGACGACTTCGGTTTGGGCGATTTTGAGGCATGTGAGTCGGGTGTTTTCGATGTCAAAACTGGCACAAAGTGGAACACGGCCGGAGAGTAAAATGAGACAAATGAGACACTACATACGGGGTATTGAGACAGTGTCTCATTCTGCATATTTTGATATTTTTGTTGGTCTTTTCATGCGAAAGCGACTAAAAAGCCACTGTCTCACTTTTCCGAGGCGTTTCGAGCGTAAAAGTTACCAACTCCAACCAGCCTGGACGCCCCACGACCGTTGCGGCATTCCTTGTGTTGTATGGAAAATACGAGGTCAGTAATAGTGGCACCAGCACGCACACATCACGAACAGGAAAAGGCGGTGGTTGAGGAGAAAATCCGCTATTGCCTCTACGCTCGTAAGTCGACGGAATCCGAGGAGCGGCAAATACTGTCCATCGACTCGCAGATCAAGGAGATGCTTCAACTTGCCGAGCGCGAAGGACTCGACGTGGCTGAAATCCGGCGCGAGAGCCATTCGGCAAAGTCGACGGGGCAACGACCCATTTACAACGAACTTCTCGCCGACATCCGCCAACGAAAATTTGGCGGCATTCTCACCTGGGCACCAGATCGATTAAGCCGTAACGCGGGCGACCTCGGGGCCATCGTGGATTTGATGGATCAAGGACTCCTCCACGAAATCCGCACCTACGGCCAGCGATTCACCAATTCGCCCAACGAAAAGTTCATGCTCATGATTCTTGGCTCGACCGCCAAGCTAGAAAACGATCATCGCGGCGAGAACGTGAAACGCGGATTACGCACAAGAGTCGAGATGGGGCTGTGGCCAGGCGTGGCACCGCTCGGCTATTTGAATCAAGGGCTTATGGATAAGAAATGCCAAGTCATCATTGACCCAGTCCGCGCGCCAATCATCAAACAGATGTTTGAGAAACTCGCCTACGAGAAATGGAGTGGACGCAAGATCTATAACTGGCTCAGGCACGACCTTAACTTCAAAACCCGTGGCAACAAAACCTTAACCCTCGGTGGTGTCTACCGTGTTCTCGATAATCCCTTTTACTACGGCAAATTCGAGCGTCCCCGCGACAGCGGCAATTGGTATGACGGCAAACACAAACCGATCATCACGAAAGAGCTTTTTGACCTCGGCCAAACCCAGCTCAAACGTGACCAGATCGTGCGCGAAAATAAAGAATTTGCGTTCACTAAACTGTTCACATGTGGCCTGTGCCAATCTGGCATCTCGGCCGAGGACAAGTATAAGAAACTTCGTGACGGCACGACGGCGCACTACGTTTACTACGGCTGCACTCGGGCAAGAGATCGTGATTGCAAAAACCAATACATCCGCGAGGAAGAACTCATCGCCGAACTCCTCAAGATTTTCGATCAGATCAACATCAACGAACTGGGCATGAAAACCAAGCTCGAGGATGAAATCAAGCGGTTTAGCCACTTCCAAAGAACCGTCTTCGGTTCTGACGGCACGCAAGAAGCCGACGAGGCGGAGGTAAATATTCGGGCATATGCGAAATATCTATTGCGGAAAGGTAGTATTTCCGAAAAGCGGGAGTTGCTCGGGAATTTGCGGAGCAGGTTGATCTACAAAAACAAAGGTTTAACACTCATGTGACATTATCGTCACCGTTCTGTTAAAATGCAGAGCATCCAGCCTACTTGGCTCAAAGATAACGCGATTTAATATGGGTGAAAGACCGTCTAACGTTTTGGAAAAAGCAGCTGGCTTCTGTCCCCATGGAAATTTCGTGGCAAGTTGCAAAACATGTAAGGCGGAGGCTTCGCCCGAACCCCTTGAGCAGAAAGAGGATGAAGCTGCTCGGGAAAAAGAAATCAATCGTTACCTCAGCGAATCCCTAGAGGGGGAGACCCGCATTGCGGAGCCGATGCACAAAGAATGTGAGGTTTCCGTCGTTATTCCGGTTTATGCAGAGCGTGAATATATTTTCCGGCCACTATTATCTTTAGTTGAACAGCAAGGGATCAAAAAAGATCAATTTGAAACGATACTCGTGGTGAACAATCCTCCCGATGCTCCCGTCCGTCGAGAAGCTGAGGATGATGCAGCTTACGGCAAGCGCGTGGCACGATACCAGCAAGCTGTCTCTGAGAATAAGACCGTTCTTGGGTTTATTGATTATCTTCGCGGCGGCGAACTGCCGCAGGAATGCACTAGCGATGAGATCGCTCAGCTCAATCAAATTAAAGATTCGGGTCTGCGTATTTTTGCAGTCGACAAGACGACTCCAGAAAACGCCTTCTCTCCCGAAAATTCCCATGTTGGCTCAGCGCGAAATCGTGGTGTGGCAGAAGCCGTGGCTCGTTTTCGAGATATTGGCAAAAATGGGATTATCGCGCAAACAGATGCAGATACGCGGTTTGCACCCAACTATATTGCGACCCTACTCGATGCCTTCAGGAGTGATCCAGAGCTTACGGGACTCGGCGGAAAACATGAACACGAAATTGTCGATACGGACGATGTTCTCCTTGAACAGGTCGCGTTCCTAGCGTCGGTCGAGTCGAATTACGAAACGCTCATGTGGCTTAAGGAGGAAAGCATTCTTCCTGCTGAAGAATGGCCAATGTTCATTGGGTCAAACATGACAAGTCGAGCGTTTGAAACTGCGCTTATTGGTGGTGTTCCTAAAGTACCCGCGGGAGAAGATACGCTTTTTGGCATTAAACTTGCCATGTCCGGTAAGGCGAGAAAAGCTCCTGAGTTGATCACCTATCCTGCTGATCGATTGTCTGATCGCACCATTGGCTCGGGAATGCAGAGAGATGTGGCACGTCAGGAATTGGAACGAAGGGGAGAAATCACACTTTTGAGTCCCGACCTAATTCAGTTCCAAAATCAACTCACAAAGGACTTCCTCGCCGCTATACGGGGAGGCCAGGAAATTGAGCAATTACGTTCTTTCTTTGATCACAAGGGCACCGAGGTGCTCGATGAAAAAGAGTGGAATCTCTTTAAAGATGGCTTTGAAAAAGATCGCACGCAATTCCCGGAGTCGGTCGCCTTCATGGTGAACCTTCAAAAATTAAGGATCATGGGAGTGTTTAATCGTACATTTGATCGAGTGCCTCTCAGCGAAGGCATTGATGACGTTATTACAGATTTCAGTCAAAATACCGACGTAAGAGCCGCTTATGATAAAACACTGGTTCAAAAGCTAGATGTAGACCGTAGCGATGTAGCAAAGCGACGACACCTCGTTGAGACACTTCTTACATCCTGGTTCTCGGATGAGCGTACGCCTTCAAAGGACGGCGGAGAAGTATATGAGTTCATTCGAAAATATTTAGTCAGTCTTGGTTTTTCTGATCAATCGATAAGCCTAGATGACCACTTCTTTAAAAAGATCTCTGTCATCGTCGCGGCGGAAGATTCCGCCGAAGCGGCAAGGAGGAAATTGGAGTCTGTACTTTCTCATCACTTACTTCCTATTGAGGCAGATCCGCTGCGCATGGCAAAAATACAACTTTCTGCCATGCACGAAGCCGTTCACGAGGCAAAGAGAGAGCGTCGTTTCCCATTAAGCGACACGCTTACCTACGGCTACGATGGAGACACTGCCCATATCCATTTTTCTCCTGCGGGAGATATGGGACCGAAGAAACTCATGACAGATGTCACGGTTGGTTTGCAAGAGTTAGCACGGCAATTACAACAGAATGACAATCTGGAAAGGATTGACAACATCACTGCCGTATCTTGGATTGTCGCAGCGCATCCCGGACTTCTAGAGAGAATGGGCTTTCACGTTCAGGGTTCAGTCTCAGACGAGTATAAACAAAGGTATTTCAAAGACGAGACCCGAGACGTATCGATATCGAGCATGACCCGTGAAGAACTATTGCAAAAATACGGTAAGGAAAAATAAAGACTCCTCTATAACAAAATGACTCCGCAATGGAGTCATTTTGTTATCGGACACATCCCTATTGGTCGTCGCTCATACCTGAGTACGCGCGTTGCACGATAAGAAATTGTCCTGGCGGAGAGGGGGGGATTCGAACTCCCGATAGCCTTTCGGCTATACATGATTTCGAGTCATGCGCATTCGACCACTCTGCCACCTCTCCGGGTGTTGGTGCTAGCCTTTTGCAGGAAAACACGTGGCGAACGCCCGAAAAAGTATCATGAATGGGGGAGAATGGCAATTGAAGATGGGAGAGAATTTTGATGCAAAAGCCTGAAATATGGTATTCTTGTACAAAATGTACATTATGCGTATTCATACAACAACGGCAGCACGAAAAGATCTGGCACGGCTTGTGAACTTGGTGAAGTTTACCCGAAAGCCTGTTGCGATTGGGCGGCGGAATGCTGCGGACGTGTTGATGATTAAATTTCCAGACCACGCCAATGTGCACGTGACCGATGAAACAAATATGAATCAATATGGCGGCGGCTTTGATTTTCTTAATGCTGAGCCAGAGCTCTACACACGAAAAGACTTGAAGAAGTCGTATGTTTGAACGTGGAAAAATTGTGCTTGTCCCATTTCCGTTTACCGATCTTTCTGCACAAAAAGTTCGTCCAGCACTCATTGTTTCGTCAACGCACGCGGGTAAGGCAGATGTTATCGTTGCGTTTATTGGATCATCTGTTCCTCAGAAAATAGCAAAGAGCATTGTTGCGCTCCCTGCAACAAAAATATCGGGACTGAAAGTGCCGTCGTGTTTGTATTCCGATAAGATTGCAACGCTTGATCGAAATATTGTTTTGGGAGAAATTGGGTCTGTTACTCGCGTGCAAATGAAAGACATTGAAGTCGCCTTGTGTTTTTCATTAGGGATTGTGGCATAAATTCCTCACCGTTCTTTGAAATGCTTTATACTACTCAGTACTATGAAGATTTCCAAAGCAATTATTCCTGTTGCAGGAATGGGAACGCGGTTTTTGCCGGCAACGAAGGCACAGCCAAAAGAGATGTTACCGGTGGTGGATAAGCCGGTGATTCAATATATCGTGGAAGAAGCAGTGGCAGCGGGCATTGAGGAGATTATTTTCGTGACGGCTATTGGGAAGCGAGCGCTTGAGGATCACTTTGATCGAAACTTTGAATTGGAGTATCGGCTTGAACAAAAGAAGATGTTTAAGGAATTGGAGGCGATTGAGACCATCGGCAAGCTGGCGAAGTTTGCATTCGTCCGCCAGCAGAAACCTTTGGGCGATGGTCACGCCATTCTTGCGGCTGCACCATTTGTGGGCGATGATGAATCGGTGGCGATTTTTTTTGGCGATGACATCATTGACGGGGCGACGCCGGCGATTGGTCAGCTCATTGAGACGTACAACCGTCAGAACGGTCCCGTTATTGCGCTGCAACAGGTACCGAAAACATCGGTATCGAGGTATGGCGTGATCGCTGGATCGGAGCTTGGTGATCGCGAGTGGAGCATTTCGAAGTTTGTCGAAAAGCCAAAGCCGGAAGAAGCGCCGTCAAATCTTGCGTTTGTTGGTCGAGCAATTCTTACGCCGGAGATTCTCAAGCTTCTTGCAACACAGGAGCCTGGAAAAGATGGCGAGATTCGTCTTGCTGATGCGCTTGGTACGCATCTTGCGAACGGCGGAAAACTCTACGGTAACGAGTTCATCGGCGACCGTTACGACTGTGGAAATAAGCTCCAATTCGTGATTGCGCAAATCCAGATGGGTATGAAACATCCGGAAGTGGAGGAAGGGCTGCGGGCATATTTGAAAACAGTGAAAGTGTAATATTTTTTATGCGAATCCATCGATTTCTTAGCAGCGCTCTTCTCTTTGTCACCTTGATGACCACGGGTGCTGGATGCTTGGGTGGCAGCGCGGCACCAACGTCAACAAAAATAACGTTGAACGTGTGGGGCGTGTTTGATGATACTGATGCGTGGAAAACGCTTATTGAAACGTATCGCACCGTGCACCCAAATGTTACTGTGCAATATACCAAGTTGCGATTTGAGGACTATCAAGACGAGCTTATTCGTGCAATTGCAGAAGGGAAGGGCCCGGACGTGATGGCGGTGCACAATACATGGCTTGGCGGGTTTACAAACCTTCTTGCGCCCATGCCAGACGCGGTGAATGTTACACGCCTGGAAACGCAAGGCACATTGCGCAAGGAGTCTGTATTGGTTTCAACATCGCAAGCCACGATGAGTATGAAGGCGCTCAAGCAGAACTTTGTTCCTGCGGTGATCGACGACGTGGTTATGCCGTACTTGGCGAATGAAAAGGCAGATCCCGTCGATAAAATCTATGCGTTGCCGATGGCGATGGATACGTTGGCGCTTTTTTACAATCAAGACCTGTTAAATGCAGCGGGCATTCCTCAGCCACCAGCCACATGGAAAGATTTTCAAGAAGCCGTAAAGTCGCTCACGAAAATCGATACCATGGGGAAGGTATTGCAATCAGGTGTTGGGCTTGGAACGTCGGAAAACGTTGAGCGCGCTTCCGATATTCTCTCGGTACTGATGATGCAGAATGGCGTGGAAATGGTAGACGAACGTGGACGAGTAACGCTGAACGACGTACCAGACGGCACGCCCCGCGGCCAGGAGCCTGGTGTGGACGCAGTGCGCTTCTATACCGACTTCGCGAACCCTACAAAAGAGGTATACACCTGGAATGCAACGATGCCATCGTCGTTAGATGCGTTTGTGAACGGCCAAGCGGGAATGTTCTTGGGGTATAGCTATCACTTGCCGATTATTCGTACGTTGGCACCAAAATTGAATGTTGCGGTTGCGGCATTGCCACAAATCAGCACCGCAGATCAAACGCGCCAAGTGAATTACGGCAATTATTGGGCAGAAGGCGTTTCTAAAGACTCAAAATATCAAGACTACGCATGGGACTTTGTGCTGTTTGCCACGAACGAAGCAAACGTAGGCACGTATCTTGCGGATGCAAAGAAGCCAACGGCACTGCGCTCACTTATTGCCAGTCAGCTCAACGATGAAGATTTAGGCGTGTTTGCATCGCAGCTTTTAACGGCGCGCACTTGGTACCGTGGTACAGATGTGAATGCACAGGAACATGCGATGAACACACTCATCGACGATTTTCTTGGCAATACGTATAGCGACGACCCGCAAAAGGCGTTAGACACCGCTGCGCGCGTTATCGCTCAAACCTATTTGAAATAGGACATCATTCATCGTGCTATACTTTTCCTATATGTTCCGATCGCTTCGATTTGTGCTGTGCGGAGCTGCGCTGCTTGGCGTATTCGGATTTGGTGCACCAATTCCCGTGGCGCACGCAGCGAATTCATATGGAGACATTACATCGCAAGGGATCATCTTTGCAGTAATTTGTACAAGCAAAGACGCAGCATGTCCGTGTCGTGATACTGGCGACTGCACCCTAGATCACGCTCTGCAGGTCTTCGTAAATCTTTCCACATTCATTCTTGGCATCAGCGGCTCAGCAGTACTCTTCGTCTTTATTTACGGGGGTTTTAAGTGGATAATTGCTCGAGGTGATCATAAAAACATTCATTCTGGAACCCAGGCGATAACTGCTGGAGTCATCGGTCTCCTCATCATCTTTGGTGCATATGTTGCCATCAATTTCATCGTTTCTGGTTTAACCACGCCAACCGGAGAAGCGCCGAAGTCAGATGAGCTCGAAAAGACCGTGAATCAAGGGCTCACGGGCGGGAAGGGTGTGGAAGTGTTTGAAACCGAATAATGCATTTATGAAAAAACTGCTCTCTTTCCTGTTTGCCACCGTTCTTCTCACGATGCCGTCATTTGTCCATGCCGTTGCACTCGTGAACCCCCTTGGTAACGATGTTCTCGATGTCCGCCTGCTCTTTGCGCGGGTTATCTCTGCTGCGCTGTCCATCGTGGGATCATTAGCGCTCCTCATGTTCGTGTACGGCGGTGTGCTGTGGATGACGTCGCGGGGGGAGACGAAGCAAGTGACGAAGGGAAAAGATACTATTATGTGGGCAACGCTCGGTTTGGTGATTATCTTCGCATCGTACACGTTGGTCGCGGCCTTGATCCAAGGCATCACCACCGGTAGCGCGGCGTGATATACTTTCCATAACCTTTATTTCTTTCTTTATGATGAAGTCGATATTTCGTTTCGCGGTGAGCGTGGCACTGGGCTTGGCAATCTCACTTCCATTCGTGGGGCTGAATATGGTGCGTGCCGCAAGTGGTCCGCTAGAGGCAAGCGATTTACTCAGCCAAGACTTTGGTGATTCCACCGGCCTTGGTCAAGGCGAGCTCACGGAAACTATCGGATCACTCATCCGCGTTGCTCTGGGATTCCTCGGAGTCGTTGCTGTGGTGATTATTCTCTTGGGTGGCTTTAAGTGGATGACGGCTGGTGGGAACGACGAGAAAGTTGGCGAAGCAAAGAAGCTCATTATTGCCGGCATTATCGGCTTAGCGATTATTCTCTCTGCATACGCCATCGCATCGTTCGTCATTGGATCCATCGTTGGTGCAACCGCAGGATAAGTTCTCTCATTGCGCTCGCCCCGAAGCGTTGTTTCGGGGCCTGCACTATGCGAAAACGCTTTGGAATATTTGGGGCCGCTATCGGATTATTGTCGCCATTCATGGCATATGCCGCAATCGGTGTAGAAAATACCGGACTTAGTGCAACGGGGAATGCCGCTTTTAGTACTACAGGAGCTACAAGTCTTTCCACCTTCATTGGTTTTTATATTATTCAGCCAGTATTCGGTTTGATTGGCTTACTCTTTTTCTGCTTGTCACTCTACGCGGGTATTTTATGGATGACGGCGCGTGGCGATACCAAAAAGGTGGACAGCGCAAAGAACATTTTGGTATCGTCAACGATTGGCTTGGTGATTATTGTGGCATCGTATGTGCTAACCAATGCAGTGTTGGGCGCAATAACAACGGGGTCGATAACATAATTTGTTTATGGCAAATCCCTTTATCGATTCTCTTGCGCTCCCGAACGCCGCCAGTAAAGCCTATGGCGGCACTGCACCGGTAGAAAATATCTTTACTCTTACGGGTTCAGTATTGAAGGGAGCATTTAGTGTGCTGGGGCTGCTGTTCCTTCTTTTGTTCTTGTACGCAGGGTATTTGTGGATGACGGCGATGGGTGACCCAAAGAAAGTGACGAAGGCAAAGGACATTTTGCAGCAGTCGTTTATTGGCTTGGTGATTATTCTCTCGTCATATGGATTGTCCTATTTTGTCCTTTCATTACTCGATAAGTCCGTGAACGGGACGTAGGGAAGAATCATCCACAGTCATTGATCGATGATCGTGATACACTATTCACATAATTTTCTTACCTTGTATGCAAAAGCTCAAGAACATCCTCATTGGTGCCGCGCTCGTTGTTTTGCCCCTTGGTGCTGCAATGCATGTTCCTTTCGCTCACGCAGACTCTGCGCTCAGTGCAAACTTGAGTGATGTGAATGCAAGCGGTGGACTTGGCTCTGCAGATCTGACCGACACCATTGGTTCATTGATCGCTGCATTGCTGAGTGTACTTGGTGTTATTTTCTTGCTCTTGATCATCTGGGCAGGATTCAAGTGGATGACAGCACAGGGCGATCCAAAGAAAGTTACTGCAGCTAGAGACATTCTTGTCACCGCCGTGGTTGGTCTCATCATTCTCCTTTCCGCCTACGCTATCAGCACATTCGTTATCGAAAGCCTCACAAAGGCAACGGGAACGGCATAGTCCTTCGGAAAAGTCCTACACTTTACTGAAAAAGCGATCCGAAATGGATCGCTTTTTCGTTATCGATGAGATTCATCCGATTGAGTACCCTCCCCCTGCAACTCGTCCCTCGAAGCTCGAAGAGCGAAGTGGGAAGGGGGAGTCGGAGGGGGTCTGAGCCTACGGGAGATCCCTTTTTGTGATCATCACTCCCATCACACACATCACCGTCAGCAATGCTAAATCATTCTTGAAGAATGGCACGTCGACCAGCCCATGAATCATCATGGCAATGAGTGCTGCGCCAAAGGCAAGAGAAAGTGGATCGGTTCTTTTCTGCCAGAGTGTATGCGCTAGCATCGTTGCGGCGATGATAAGTCCCACGAGCCCCATTAAACCTATTTCACTCCACACATTCAAAAAAACATTGTGCGGATACTGGAAAATTTCGTAGAAGGTTGCGTTGTGGTACGGCGAAAGCGCTGCGGGATAGCCGTTTAAACCGGCACCGAGGAACGGATGATCAGCAAGCATGCGCAGCGTTTCACTCCACTGCGATCGACGCACCAGCCCGGAGGAATCGTGAAGGGTAAGTTTTTGTGTGATCGATGGTGCAAGGGTGGTGACGAATGTGGCGGCGAGGATCGTGCCGGTGAGTATCCCGATCTTGAGCGAAGTTCGCATCGGAGCGATCAATCCGATGATAACGAGCGCCGCAGGAATCGCCACAAGCGCTGCCTCTGTTTTTGCCGCAACAATTCCCCCGATCATCAGTATGATCATAATCAGATCGCGAACCCTCCCCCTGCAAAGGGGGAGTAAGGAGGGGGTTTTTGATATGAATCTCACCACTGCCATCACCACAATCGGCGCCAGAAAAAGCCCCACAGCATTCGGATAATCGTACAAAGACGTTGCCCGATTTTCCAGTACCCATGCAGCTGGGATTCCGATATGAGTAATCACTTGAGCGATTGCGAATGCGCCGATGATGGCCCCAGAGGCGGTGAGTGCGGTGATGATGCGATCAAAATCAGCGCGGTCGATGACGGTTGTTTTGATGATGACCGCGAGGAGCAGAGGTTCGATGATATACGCTTTGAGAATCCCAAGTGCGGAAAGAGTATCAGGTACGATGATTGTTCCGATGATGGCTCCAATAACGATAAGGACAATCGGGATTCGATACCAACCAATAGAACGCGAAACCTCCCCCAAACCCCCTCCCTCCTTCGCTGGATTACCAGCTTCGGAGGGCAAGCCTTCTTTTCCCTTGTCGGGAGTACACGATCGGATTACGCCGATTCCGATGGTGATCAGCACGAATCCCTCGAGGAGCGTGGTGGGCATGGGCCCGATGCTGAATCGGATGAGGTATGTGGGAAGAAGTCCAAAAAGCAGAGCAATGCCAAGGCGTTGGTTGCGCCAAGATATGAGAGCGAAGGCAATGAGAATTATCGCAATGAGGAATAGGAAGATCATAGCGTTATGCCAGTATCCGGTTTAAAGAGGCGGACGAATGACTTCGGCGATGGGCCGCCAAGAGCGGCAAGCGTGCCGGCGTAAAGCAGGGTGCCGATGAGGACGGTAACAATAATGTGAATGTCGCGTAATGCGTAAAGCCCAATGCTCATAACGATAGACGCAAGAAGCGCTTTACCAAACATACCAAGATGCGGTGTCCACCGGGTGGTGCGCATCACCACAATTGCGGCGATGATGCCGATGAGTGTTTCGGCGAAGAGTGACATTGCCGCTGCTGCCCACATGCCGTATGTCGGAATAAAAAGCGCATAACCAATAATGGTAAGAACGGCAACAAAGGCATACGCAAGCGTCATTGCGCGCTGCTTTTCAATGGCGATCACCGTGTAGGAGAAGAGGGAGCCAAGAAACACAACGGCGGCTGTAGGGCCTAAAAGCGCAAGAACATGGCCTGCTGGCGCAAGCGAAGATTTAATGAGTGTCATCACGCCAACGCCGCAAAGCACACTGCCAAACGCAAACGGAACGCCGAGCATCACGAGCACGTCAAAGCCGTCTTGCATCCGTTTAGCAAACAGTGGGCGATTGTGTGCTGCCCATGCGGCAACAAGAAGGGGGAGGAGGAGGCCCATGAGTGTTGTTGGTACCGTTGTCACCACGTCGATGACTTTGTATGCGCCGCCGTAATATCCAATTTCAAGATCGGAACGGCCAAACAACCACATAAACAGCACGTCGCCTTTTAAATATAAAAGATTAAAGAAGATAGAAATGCCGATGGGCCAGCTTTTGGTCACAATAGCGCGAGCAATCGCAAGGTCGAATCCGAATGACATCGGGATATGCTTGTGGACACTGCGGAGCATAAGGATAACGTGAACAATGCCGCCAAGAACAAACGCAAAGCTCGCGGCACCAAGTCCCAAATGCCAGTGCCACACTGCAACCACACCAAGGAATGCCACAAGTCGATTCGCGGTTTCTGCAATGGTGGCACGAGCAAGAAGAAGACGCTTTTGAAACACGCTTACAAACACTTGGGCAATGGAGCTAAAAAAGAACGCGCCGGCAAAGCAGAGAATGGCAAGGCGTTCGCTCGGCGTTGTAGGAAGGAAAAACGCAGAGAGTGGTGCAAGGCTTAAAAAGACGAATGCACTCGCGACGCGAAGGGAAAACATGGTGCCGAGAATCTTCTTTTCATCGGCCTTTGGCGCAGAAATCATCTGCGCTGTGGTGAGTGTAAGCCCAAAGTCGACCAAAATCGCAAATACAGATGCATATGTTTGCGCCTTGGTGAGCGCTCCATATCCATCGTCGCCCAAGGAATGAAGAAGGAACCAGAATGTTGCTAATCCCAGCACGGTGCCGATCATCTTCCCAATCACTTGAATAAGCGTGTTTTTTGCAATAGCTTGGCGTTCTGTGGGCATAGATACTGCAAAGTGTATCAAATTTGCTATACTCGAAGAGTCATATGCCTTCATTTCTTCGTAGAATGGTAGTCGCGTTGGTTGTGTTTGGGTTCGTGATATTGGGGTATCCGCCACAAAATGCTCACGCGGCAATCTATTCGGCGGTACAGATAACAAATTCCGGAAGTGGAACGATCATGATGGCGCCTGGTGAAGTGAAGACGATTACGACAACATTTCAAAATACTTCCGACTTTACGTGGAAGAACGACGGCGCGGGGTATGTTTCGCTCTACACATACGGCCCGAAGTATCGCACGAGTGTTTTTGATCCTGGCACGTGGCTTTCGCCGAGCCAGGTGAAGCGAATGACGGAATCATCGGTTGTAAAAGGGAAGATCGGAACACTGACATTTCAGCTCAAAGCCCCGTCAACCACGGGAACATATACGGAGACATTTAAGCTTGCTTCAGAGTTGTATTCTTGGTTTGACGGCGGAGAATTTTCATTGAAAATCGTGGTGAAGTCGTCATCGGCGAGTGCATCATCGAAAAGTACAACGTCGACAACATCTGTATCGACAACTCCCACGTCGACCACAGCATCATCGGCGAGTGCTGCGCTCACAATGGTTTCGGCAAACAAGGTGAAGGCGGTGGCAGGGAAGGCGATTACGCTTTCGGCTGGGTTTAAGAATACCGGGAAGACATCGTGGAAAACGTATGGCTTGCGCGCGCCAGACATGAATATTGCATCTGCGGGGTCGTTCAAGCACGCGTCGTGGAAGAGCGATGTGGTTACCGATGTGACATCGACCATCAAAGCTGGGGAAACTGCCTATGTGACGTTTGCGATTACTGCCCCAAAAACGAATGGGAGCCACACGGTAAAACTGCAATTTACCGCGAACGGAGAATTGGTTGATGATGCGTTTGTTTCAATTCCGGTAGAGGTAACCGGCGGTGCAGCGGAGGCGATTACGGCGCCAAAAGACGAAACAGTCGATGACGGCGAGGGCACTGTGGCGTATATCACTGAGCCAACCATGCGGGTGGGTGTGCTGATCGTCGATGAAGAGACGGATGATGAGGTGGTGATTACATCGGCGGAAAGCGATTTTGACGTGAAGGATCTTGAGGGGAATTTGCTTGCCGAGATGAAGGCGGGGCAATCGGTTACCGCGGCGTGGAATGGGAAAACGTACACGTTTGACAGGGGCAAGGGCGTGGAGAAAGTATCCAGCGGGATTCGATTTCTTCCCAAAACAGTGAATGCCGTGATGACGGTGACAAACTTTGATCGGAAAGTAACGCGTGGATCATCGTTCACTGATAATACGTTCCGCAATATTCTTGAGCTTCGATACAACACGCCAAACGATCGGACCTGGCTCATTAATGAGTTATCGATGGAATATTATCTTCGAGGTTTGGCTGAAACGTCGAACATTTCCCCAGCAGAATTTCAGAAAACACTTATCACGGCTGCTCGAACATACGGTTTTTACCATTGGACGCGTGCCACCAAGCACAAGAGCGAATATTTTCATGTCGATGCCTGGCTCGACCAGGTGTACAAAGGGTACGGGCAAGAGCAGCGCACGCCGAATTTAACAGCAGCCGTAGAGGCAACGCGCGGAAGAATTGTTACATACCAAGGCGCAACAGCAATCACGCCATATTTCTCCCGTAGTGACGGCCGTACCCGAAGTTGGGACGAAGTATGGCACGGCACCGTGCCTTGGGCAGTTTCCGTTTCCGTTCCCTGCGACGAAGGAAAGACCCTTTGGGGCCACGGTGTAGGCATGTCTGCCTCCGGAGCACTCTGCATGGCAAATCAAGGGCAAATGTATAACGAAATCTTGAAGCATTTTTATACCGGGATTGAGGTGGAGAAGAAGTGGGAATAGAAGCTATCGAAACGAAAAAAGCTTTTCAACAGATGTTCTGAAATATTCAGCAATACGTAACGCGGTAAAAAGGGATGGCTGTGCCGTCCCTTTTTCGATCGCGATGAGTGTTTGACGACTGATGCCGAGTTCTTTCGCGAGTTCGGTTTGAGAGATTGGAACGAGGATGCGATGAGAGTATAGGCGAGAAGTGAAGGTGAGGTTCTTTTGAGGAGGTGAGATACGCATAGGAAAGAGTCGGGGAGGGGAGTCTTTGGAAAGGGTTGTGAGGAGGTGAGATACGGGTATGAAGTGATCGGGGGTTGGGATGGGGAGTCTTTGGAGGGGTTGGGAGAGATGAGGCGAAAGAGTGACCGTCGTCGGCGATCCTCATTTTCCGATCGGATGTCTCAATAAGACGATTCCTGAAGTGTCGCTTTGACTTTACATTTTATGTGCAAAATCATTAGCAAATATGCATAAGACATGTAAAGTCAAAGCGACAATCCGAAAATGCAATAGAGAGAACGCCACGGTTCTGACGAGACAGGATTCCGCCCCCCCAACCTCCAAAGACATCACCTCACCTATCGCTATTCAATCTCTGCAGGGTTCTCGCGAGTAACAGGGTGACCGTGTTTTGATTTGCAGATTTTCGAAAGTCCGCCGATGGCAATTTTGACGTCGTCGGGGTTGTCGATATTTTTAAATTGGAAGCGTTCGCGTTCGGCAGCGGTTTGGATGAACACGTCGCCAAAGGTCATAAACGTGCCGAGGAATCCCTTTTGTTCGCTGGTAATATCTTGGATTTGATGCAGATACACTTCCGAAACAATGCGATTAAAGAGTCCGTGTTGTTCGGTGTTGATAATGCGTTCATTCGTGACAATCCATACGTCCAGCCAATAATCCGTGAGGTTCGTGATGGTAAGAATAAGAACAATGAGAAGATATGCAAAAAGAACCACCATAAGTACTGGCCCGAGAAAAACGTGGCCGAGAATGGTTGTGTTCCCAATGCTGAGCACGATGCCAATAACAATGGGTAAGAGAAGAAGCCCTGTGGTGGTAAGAAAAATGCGAAACACTTCTATCCAATGGCGGCGCAAAAATAAAACGACTTTTTCATTGGGTAATGCATTCGGCAGGAGGTTGAGGTTCATCATAAGCCAAGGTGGGAAGACGATTCTCCAGAAAAGGGAAGGACATTGACGAGTGGCACGCTTTCCGTCCACGCAACACCAGAAAGCGCGATAAGTCCGAGGAGGAGAACAGCGGCGTAGCTTATGATATATGCCAAAATCATCCCTAAAGCACCGCGCCCTACAATGCCGTAGCGCGCAAGGTGAAAAATATTAAACACAAGAAATGTTGCGCTGAAAAAAATAACACACGCGAGCGGCACCAGGAGAATCCACAACGGAATGTCCATATAGGGCTATTGTAACACGTCACTCATGCTTTTGTTTTTCCCAGATGGGTGTATGCACGAGCAGTGGCAACGCGCCCGCGGGGTGTGCGCTCCAGGAACCCAAGCTGCAGCAAATACGGTTCGTATACTTCCTCGATGGTTTCTG
The DNA here is from genome assembly GCA_943358395.1 of Candidatus Uhrbacteria bacterium. Taxonomy (GTDB): domain Bacteria; phylum Patescibacteriota; class Patescibacteriia; order UBA9934; family UBA9934; genus CAIKHN01. The sequence goes on from CALRGY010000004.1 coordinate 50,799, forward strand.
TTTCTTCTTGAGTTGCGGCAGCAAGCGTGCCTAAGCCAACGGGGCCGCCATTGAATTTCTCGATCAGCGTGAGAAGCAGATGGCGGTCGACGGGATCCAGACCAAGATCGTCAATGGCGAGCAGGGCAAGGGCTTCGCGGGCGACGTCTGGGGTAAGCACTCCGTTGTGACGAATTTGCGCCACATCACGAACGCGTTTTAACAGGCGGTTGGCAATGCGAGGCGTTTTGCGCGCCCGGCACGCAATGGTTGCTGCAGTGGCATCATCCATGGCTAAACCAAGGATTTTTGCACTTCGGTGAAGAATCTTCGCAATATCGTCATCGGAGTAGAAGCTCAGGTGAAGCGTGCTTCCGAATCTGTCGCGGAGCGGGGCAGAAAGAAGGGAAAGACGAGTTGTTGCGCCGATGATGGTAAACGGCTCAAGATTCAATCGTAATGTGCGTGCGGAAGGCCCTTTGCCGACCACAATGTCCAGCGCAAAGTCTTCCATGGCGGGATACAGAACCTCCTCGATGTTATGGTTCATGCGGTGAATTTCGTCGATAAACAGCACGTCGCCACG
>CALRGY010000005.1 GCA_943358395.1 Candidatus Uhrbacteria bacterium
GGGATGAGACGAGATCGTCTTCCGTTTTTTGTTGGAGAGATTGTGTGGAGATTTAATCACCGAGATGAGTCACTCAAAAACCAAGAACGAGCGCTTTGGGCGCTCGTTCTTCGAGGATAATTTGGTGGCAAGTGTTACTCATTACCCTTCTTTTAGGAATGCGGCGCTTCTCGTCAATGCGCCGTACCGCGATGCGTCACTCTCGATCGATGCGCGAGTTGATGATCTACTTGGTCGCATGACGACGAAGGAGAAGATTGGTCAGATGGCGTTGGTGGAAAAGAATAGTGTGATTGATACTTCGGATATTGCGCGCTACGGAATCGGCGCGTTGTTGAGTGGGGGTGGAGGGAATCCGGATCCGAATACTCCAGAGGCATGGCGTGAAATGGTGGAGAATTTTCAGCGTGCTGCACAGCGCAGTCGATTGGGCATTCCGTTGTTGTACGGCGTTGATGCAGTGCATGGCAATGCGAATGTTCTCGGTGCAACAATTTTCCCTCATGCGTTGGGACTCGGCGCAGCGCATAATGCGGATCTTGTTCGTCGCATGAGTGAGATCACAGCACAGGAAATTGCTGCCACTGGTGTGAACTGGAGTTTCTCTCCGACCGTTGATGTTGTTGACGATGTCCGTTGGGGCAGAACATACGAAACGTTCGGATCGGATTCTGCTCTCGTCAGCAATCTGAGCGTCGCGTATCTGAAAGGTCTCCAATCACAATCGGTTATGGGCACCGCGAAGCATTATCTTGGAACTGGTGCAATGGCATGGGGATCCTCGACGAATCCAAGCTTCCGCATCGACCAAGGCGCAACATTCATTGACGAGGCGGCGATGCGTGCAATACATCTTCCTCCGTTTGTCGCCGTTATCGACGCTGGCATCCAGAGCGTGATGGTCGGTCATGTTTCATGGAACGGTGTCGAGCTTGTTGCGAGTCACTATCTTTTGACGGACGTGTTGAAGCGCGAGCTCGGTTTCGAAGGTTTCGTTGTTTCTGACTGGAATGGCGTCGATGAGATATCGAATGATGCTTCTCTCGCTGTCGTGACCGCGATCAATGCCGGAGTCGACATGGTCATGCTTCCGTTTGATTACAAAACCTTCACGTCAGACATGAAATACGCGATTGATTCCGGCGCGATCTCGCACAATCGGCTGAATGATGCAGCGCGACGAATCCTGCGTGCGAAGTTCTCGACCGGACTTTTTGATACGAAGCTCATCGATTCTCCAGCGATCAACACAATCGGCTCCGCGGAGCATCGCGCCGTTGCGCGTGAGGCGGTGCAGCAATCGATGGTTATTTTGAAAGACACGAACATTCTTCCCCTCAACAAGAATCTATCGCACATTGTCGTCGCTGGATCATCAGCGAATAATCTTGGTCGTCAATCTGGAGGCTGGACTGTTGAATGGCAGGGAATCGATGGTAATTGGATTCCTGGAACGACGATTCTTGATGGGATTAAAAATGCGATCGACGAACAGACGACGATCGAATATAGCGATACGGGATTCTTTTCTCCACGCAACGAACGAGCCGATGTCGGAATTGTCATCGTCGGTGAATCGCCGTATGCAGAAGGAGTGGGTGATAATGAACACCCCGAGCTTTCCGCAGAAGATCTTCGAACAATCGCGAACGTGAAAGTAATCAGCAAGAAGATTGTTATCATCATCGTTTCTGGACGACCACTCGACATTCGTCCATACGTCGACACGTGGGACGCCGTCATCGCCGCTTGGCTCCCGGGCAGCGAAGGCGCCGGCATTGCAGACGTCCTCTTTGGTGATGTTCCGTTTAGCGGGACGCTTCCGGTGGAATGGGGGATGTAAATCGACCGGTACCGGCAAACGCCTATTCACCAAAGGAACCTAAAGAGATAGCATATGCAAATGATCCAATTTCAACCTGAACGATGGCACGCTTGTCACGAAGCGGATTGGTTGTCTTGCGAAGACGGGGTGAATTGTTATTCCTATATTTTGAATCAGCCGGGGTATTTTTGGTCTGTACCGGGCGAAGGATTCGTGAAAGCGCAGACGCGGAAATACTTTCAAAGCTTCGACGAGAGGTACAAGAATATTGCTGGAGACGATTTCCGCCAACGCCTTATATCTGGCGCTATCGATGACGGACTGATTCCGACGGAGACAGCTGTTGAGCAGGATGGATATTATCTTGCAGCACTCTTTTTTGCTGATGGTGAGAAAGATTTTCATTGGTACCGAAAAGATGATAACGGCTTTTGGAGCCACAAAAATGGTCGTGAATCCGCATCGAATTGTGATGATGCAGGAAATGTCATAAAGAATCCGCTTGAGAGTCAACATGTAACGTACCCGATATTTGGAGGATATTTTCACGTTCCGAGAGCCGGCGTACTCCTCAAGAAACAATTTCCGTTATGATTTCTTTTTCTTCTCATCACTAAGAATCTTTTTCGCAACAAGGAAAATGACAAAGGTGATGATGATGAAGTTGAGGAGCTCGGCGAGGAAGGCACCGTAACCGATGCCGACGCGTCCAATGTGGAGTGTGGCCGTTTTCCATGACTCGGTGGAAAGGAGTGATGTGATCATGGGCATGAGCACGTCTTTGACTAATGATCCAACAAGCGTGGTGGTTGCCGTACCCATCACAAACGCAATACCCAATGAAACAACGTTATATTCCTTGAGAAACGCAACGAAATCTTTAAGCATAGTGGCATGAATGATTGGGATGACGGACGCGATGCCAAGTATACCAGCGTTTCATCGTCGGATTTTCTTGGGAATTGGTGTATAGTGAGCATATCATTCCTAACATTCATTCTATGGCAGGAATAAAGGATTTTTTGAAAGCATCTCTTGTTTCGTGGCTCCTTGGCGGAGGATTGGTGACGGCGATCATTATTTACCTCATCTTTTTCCGCTAGGATGATGAGTATGCCAGAGCTCAAAACACAACGGACGAAGCAAAGTGCGATGGCGTTTTTGAAGACGATTGAACCGGAGGAGAAGCAGAAAGATGGTTTGGCGTTGTTGAAAATATTTCACGAGGTGACGGGAGAGAAGCCGGTCATGTGGGGTGCGGCGATTGTAGGGTTTGGGATGTATCACTACACATCGAAACGCAGTACGCAACAAGGGGATTGGCCATTAGTGGGATTTTCGCCACGGAAGCAGAATCTTACGATTTACCTCATGGGAGGTTTTCAGGGAACTCAAGATCTCCTCAAAAAGCTTGGCAAACACAAAGTGAGCGGTGGCTCATGTTTGTACATCAAGCGTTTGACCGATATCGATGTGGTTATCTTGAAAGCGTTGATCAAGCAATCGGTGGAATACATGCGGAAGAAATACGCGGTATGATGAAAAAAATCTCGAGCGGTACGGTGCATACGGTTCCTGAAGACTTGCGAAAGGCTCTTGTTGCGGATGCCGCGGCGCGTGTTGTTTGGAATGATCTTACGCCACTCGCACGGAATGAATGGATTTGTTGGGTCACGTTTGTGAAAAAAGACGAGACAAGAAAAGAACACGTTCAGCGAATGACGAATCAACTACAAGAAGGAAAACGCAGACCATGTTGTTGGATTGGGTGTACCCATCGCACCGATAAACCCGTAAGCCCTTCGGTGAAGGCAATTCTGAGTCGGCGAAAGAAGATATGAAAAGCAAGAAAAGAATCGCTGTATTTGCTGGAGGATTTGCTCGTTCTCTTCTTTCAAGCGTCAAGTGGGCGGATTGAATTTGAATTGGTAATATGTATTTCTATGGATAGACGTCGCAGAATGGTGCTGTGTACGCGCCTTTGTTGAAATAAGGCTAAGGATATGACCAAACATCCCACGATCAAACTTGTGTGTTTCGATCTTGATTTAACGCTTATCTCTCACAATAGTTGGTTTGATTTGAATATGGCTCTTGGGGTTTCGCCGGAGGAAGATAAGCGGTTATATACGGAATATAAGACGGGGAAGATTACATATGAGGAATGGAATGCGTTGACGTTGGAGAAATATCTTGAGCATGCCGATGCAACGCGCGATGGTGTAACAAAGGCGCTTTCGAAGTACACATATTCGGACGGTGCTCGGGAAGCAGTGCAGTATCTGCAAGGGAAGGGATATGCCATTGCATTGATTTCCGGTTCCATCGACATTATCGTGAATCGTATTGCAAAAGAGCTTGGCATTCCGTACGCAAAAGCGAACAATACATTTCTCTTTGACGAGAATGATCGCTTGAACGGCATTGCAACTGACGGCGACGATTGCATGGCGAAGGCGCGACATTTGGAAGCATTTTGTGATCTTCTTGGCATACACATGTCCGAATGCGCGTGCATTGGTGACGGTGAGAACGATCTTGAAATGTTCCGTCGCACAGGAAAAGGAATCACATTCACCGGGTCACGTATCGAAGCCGAGGCGTGGAAAGTGATTGATTCGCTGCACGACATTCCAAAAATGTTCGCGTAGACTTTCTTTCTATCAGCGAGCGATGAATTAATTGCAGGAAGGAAAGCGCAGACCGTATAAAAGCCGCAAAAAGCGGCTTTTATGTTGCCAAATCTCTCCCTCTCTTGTACGTTGAGTTTGCTCACGGAGGAGGGTTCATGAGCAAAAAACAGCGCCGGATGAGAATCCGACTGCAGAATGCCGTCGCCAAATTGGCGGCAGCAAAGTGCTGCGTCGCTTTTAGGGCGGCGCAGCGGAAGCTCTCCGCCGCCCTTCGGGCGGCGATTGAAGAAGCGAGACGGGATCGCTGCCGGCAGTAGTGCCGGCGGCGAAAAAGGCCACCCCTGGTGCTTTGGTGCCAGGGGTGGCGCCCTTCGCGCCAGCTCTTCACACACGAAAACGCGCACGAGCTATGCATGTGTGGTGAAAATGGGTTTTCACCATATATTCGTGGCTCGTGTAGAAAAAAAACACCCGTGAATATCGATACGCCGATGTTCACGGGTGTTTTGTTTTCCTTTGAGGAAAAAAACATCACTGTTTGAGGACTTATCCCCGGGGATATGTTCGCTTGACCGGAAGAGGGAAGAGCGTTCAGTGGCAGTTTTCCTGGCGTTTTTCTGGTGGTGTATTTGCGTGGCATTCCCCGACCCTTCATCGATGCGGGCGATCCTTGGAGATACTATATCTGGTGCTATAATCCCACCTGCACCACCATTAATAGTGTTTTAGGATTTTTTCTTTATGTCTGCATTACTGGCAACGCAGGTGGCAGTGAAGGAGCGAGAGGCTGATGTTTCTGTAGCGGTCTATGACTATATGACGTCAATCAAAGCGTTGATTAAACGCGATGGTACGCATGCGCCATTTTCTACCGAAAAGTTGGAGCGTTCTGTTGTGCGTGCGTTGACGGCTGCGGGATTCAAGGAAAAAGATCTTTCCCGATATGTCGGAAGAATTACCGGAAATATCTTGTCCCGCATGCAGCGCAGGTTCGATGGGCACACCACGCCAACGTCGAGCATTTTGCGTGAAATGGTTGCTGTGGCATTGATTGATAATAATTTGGTACACGTTGCTCGTGTGTACTTGTCGTTCCGAAAGTCTGATGCGGTTTCTGCGCAAGAGCAGTACGGGAAGGGTATTGGCATGACGCGATATTTCACCAAAGAAGGCGTGCACCCGTATGATTTATTGACGTGGGAAAAGCGAACAGCAAGCATTACCAACGAGAAGGGCGCAGTGGTGTTTGAACAAAAAGACATCGAAGTGCCAAGCGGGTGGAGCCAAACGTCGGTGAACATTGTGGCGCAGAAGTATTTCCGTGGGAAAGTGGGCACACCGGAGCGGGAGACGTCGATGAAGCAGCTCATGAGCCGTGTTGCGGTAACGATGTCCAATTGGGGGCGAAAAGACGGCTACTTTGCTACGGCAAAAGATGCGCAGGTTTTCGAAGATGAATTGACGTGGATTCTCGTCAACCAAATGGCAGCGTTTAATTCTCCGGTATGGTTTAACGTGGGCATTAATCCGCATCCGCAGTGCTCGGCATGTTTTATTAATAGTGTGGAGGACGACATGCGGTCGATTTTGCACCTGACTGCCACGGAAAGCATGCTGTTCAAGCAGGGGTCTGGAACGGGGTCGAACTTGTCGAATTTACGGTCGTCACAAGAATATCTGGGCGGAAGCAACGGCAAGTCATCGGGACCAGTCAGCTTCATGAAGGGACTCGATTCTTTTGCGGGTATCGTCAAATCGGGTGGAAAAACTCGTCGTGCCGCAAAGATGGTTATTTTGAACGTGGGGCACCCAGACATCATGACGTTTATTGAGTGTAAGGCAAAAGAAGAGCGCAAGGCATGGACGTTGGTAGACGCCGGCTACGACAGCGGTATGGACGGCGAGGCATACGGATCCATTTACTTCCAAAATGCCAACAATTCTGTTCGTGTCACCGACGATTTTATGCGTGCAGTGGAAACAGACGGCGAATGGGTAACGCATGAGGTCACAACGGGAAAGTCATCGTTGACGTATAAAGCGCGAGACGTGATGCGGAGTATGGCGGAGTGCGCCTGGCAGTGTGGTGACCCTGGCATTCAGTACGATACGACGTCAAACCGCTGGCACACGTCCAAAAACACTGGAAGGATCAATGCGAGCAACCCGTGTTCGGAGTACATGTTCTTAGACGATACGGCGTGCAATTTGTCGTCACTCAACTTGATGAAGTACCGCAAAGAAGTGAATGGCGTAATGGAATTTGATGTGCCGTCGTTTGTGCACGCAGCAAAGGTGATGATTACGGCCATGGAAATTACCGTGGGCAATTCTAGTTACCCCACGCCGTCCATTGAGCAAAATAGCCACGATTTCCGTCCACTCGGTATTGGGTTCGCAAACCTTGGCGCACTGTTGATGAGCCGTGGCGTTGCGTACGATTCAAATGAGGGCAGGAATATTGCGGGGGGAATTATGGCGTTGCTTTCGGGCTGTACGTATGAACAAAGTGCACATATTGCAGAGAAGATTGGCGCATTTGCTGGATTTGAGCTGAATAAGAAGCCATGTATGGAAGTGATGCGCATGCATCGCGATGCCACGTATGCCATGAACCTTGAAGCATTGCCGGTAGATATTGCTGCAGAGGCAAGAGCGTCGTGGGACAGAGTGGTGACGGAAGGGGACAAGCATGGGCTGCGCAATGCACAAATTTCTGTGCTTGCGCCAACAGGAACCATCGCCTTTTTGATGGACTGCGACACCACAGGCATTGAACCAGACATCGCTATTGTGAAATATAAGTGGTTGGTGGGTGGGGGAATGCTGAAGATGGTAAATCAAACGGTTCCAGAAGCGTTGACCCGTTTGGGATACTCCGACGCTGAACGCAAAGACATTCTTGAATTCATCGACAAGCAAGATACTATTGAGGGCGCGCCGTTCGTCAAACCCGAGCATCTCTCGGTATTCGATTGTGCATTCAAAGCCAAGAACGGCGTACGTTCCATTCATTATATGGGTCACCTCCGTATGATGGCAGCTGTGCAGCCGTTTATTTCTGGTGCCATCAGCAAAACCGTGAACATGCCGCACGAGGCAACGGTGGAGGAAATTGAACGGGTGTATATGGAGGGTTGGAAGATGGGGTTGAAAGCGATCGCTATTTATCGCGACGGCAGCAAGCGTCAGCAAGCGTTGACGACGAGTAAAGAAAAGGATTCCGCAAAAATGAACGCTGATGCTGTTGCGACGGTGAAAGTTGCGCCGGTAACAGAACACGCCAATGCTCCACGTCGTCGCCGGCTGCCAGATGAACGTCGGGCGATTAATCACAAGTTTGTGGTGGGTGGGCACAAGGGCTTTATTACTGTTGGCTTGTACGACGACGGCACGCCGGGGGAGATGTTTATTACCATGGCGAAGGAAGGATCGGTGATTAGTGGTTTGATGGATGCCTTTGCGACGTCTATTTCCATTGGCTTGCAGTACGGCGTGCCGATTCAAGTATTGGTCAATAAGTTCGTTCACATGCGCTTTGAGCCGTCTGGCTTTACGAATAACCCAAATATTCGCATTGCAAAGTCTATCGTCGACTACATTTTCCGCTGGATGAGCTTGAAGTTTTTAACGCCTCAAGAACAGATTGCCGTTGGCATTAATGTGGTGCCAGCAGTTGCAGAAGCATCTTCTATTGATCACGCAATCGATCCAGCTCCTGTCGCGGAATTGCAACCAACAATTTTTGCCACAGCATCAGAAGTGAATCCCGTTATGACTCCAGGCACTGCGCCGATCAAAAGCGGGCTAACGTCCACCTTCAACAACACCGCCGATGCCCCAGCCTGCGACACCTGCGGCAACATCATGGTTCGCAACGCCGCGTGTTACAAATGCTTGAATTGTGGGAGTACGAGTGGGTGTTCTTGAGTCTCTCTCCGAGACCTCACTCTCGGCTGCAGCCCCCTCCTAACTCCCCGCCCCCTCCGACTCCCCCATAAATGGGGGAGAGAAGCGAGGGGATGAATCTTTATCGTGAACTCCCCTCCATTTATGGAGGGGTAAGGGGGAGGAGAGGGAACGTGAAGTGAGTCTTTTGAAGTGGTCGTGAGTCCGGACGTGAACCCTCCCTCTGCCACCTGTCCCTCGAAGCTCGAAGAGCGAAGTGGGAAGGGGGAGTCGGAGGGGGTCGCGTATGGGAAGTGAGGTGAGTCTTTTGAATGGGTTGTGAATCGGAGGGGACTGCGACCGGGAGGGTGTGCTTTTCCAAAGAGGCTTCTTGCTAATGCGAATCATTCGCAAGAAGAAATCGCTGGTCGATACTGATGATGACAAGGGAGGCACTTGATGAGGGCGGATACCGTACAATAAACGACTTGATTCCTTCTTGAACGCTTTTCGCTGATTTCACGATCACGTCGCAGTACAATACGCTGTTGAAAAAGGTCGAAAATGGGGGGTGCTCCGTCAAAACGGCAATACCCAAGCCTACGAAAGATCCTTCGCTAACGCTCAGGATGACGGATTACGATTCTTTCCCCCACTCCCACCACCCTCCAAAGACTCCCCTCACTTCACCACTCGTCCGCGCACCCCCTCCCTCCTTCGCTGGATTACCAGCTTCGGAGGGCAAGCCTACTCCCCCGGATTCCCTCTCCATCGCGTTCGGATTCGTAATCCCCCAAACTGAAAACACATCCCCCGGGGCGTATGGGGGATGCGTTCGTGTGAGCGTGTGGTTTCAGCCCCAGCTCACCAAATATGGAAAGATGATGAGCGATACGAAAATCCCGATACAAATACCGGAAACTCTCGCCATTTCTGGGTTTGCACCACTCAAAGAATCGAGATACTTGGCCACAATAGCCAGTACCCCAAAGGCGGTTGCCTCGTTATACATTTCGACCTCCAGGTCGATGTGGGTTAAGGAACGCTTAAATATAGCATATTTTCACGATTTTGACCATTCCCTATGCCCTCATCCCCTCAACCTATCCTCGATGAACGCATCAAAGGGCGGCAGGGATATGGGCTGATTCAGCTGATTCATGGGCATGGGAAGGGGAAGACGACGGCGGCGTTGGGGCAGGCGGTGCGGTGTGCTGGGGCGGGGAAGAGGGTGATGATTGTGTATTTTGATAAAGGCGGCACGTCGCATTACTCTGAACGGAAGATCATCGATCAGATTGAGGGCATTGAGTATGTTGCTACGGGGCGAGACAGAATTGACCCGGTTACGAACCGATTTGATTTTTCGATTACGGACGAGGATAAACGTGAGGCAGCGATGGGAATCGATATCGCAGGGGCAGCAATGGCTTCGGGGGAGTACGATCTTGTGATCCTCGATGAGATTAATTCCACGCAAAACCTTGGCATGCTTTCCGTCAACGCCGTGCTCGATGCCCTCAATTCAAAGGCAGAAACCACCGAAATCATCCTTACGGGGCGGAATCCGGCACAAGAATTCATCGATGCTGCGCATCTCGTCACCGAAATGACCCTTATTCGCCATTATTTCTATTCCGGCGTTCAGGCTCGGGAGGGAATCGATTACTAACGGTGTACTGTGGATATTTAGGCATTTTTCATGTATGACCGGGTATACTAACGGCGATCCTTAAACTTTTCTTATGATGATTGCAGACATTCTCTCCGCCTTTGAGTCCAAAAACGACATTATCGTTCGCGATAAAACGTTTCACTCACACACCATTGAAACTGCCATTCTTGATACCGGCGAGCAGGTATTTTGGGCATATGGCGATGTTGGTGTGTGGCTTTCGGTAGATCCGGGTGGGGAAGAGATTATGCAATTTGAGGATTTGGATGAGGAAGTAGAACCGGAGGATGATGTGGTGGTGTACGGTGGTAGCGACTTTGAATTTTCGTACGAAGGTTCTGCAAAGCTGAAGAATGACGAAACATCTGCGGTATACGCCTTCCGCGAATTCGAAAACGGGGACGGCAAGCGCATTCGCCTCACCACCAACGAAGGAACCGGCGACGTCACCGTATCGTTTGGATCGATTGTCACTGAAGAGGAGATCCAGGAGGCGTAGAGAGTGCCGTCAGAATCTCGACGAGATATGAAAAACGGCTTTGAGCAAGCTCCCGCAAGTACATCGGTGGAAAAGCCTCCAATGAGTTTTGAAGTATTTCGTCAGCGTGGCAGTAAAGCGTTTCAAGAATTCATCGAAACATTGCCTTTACGTGGAGATGATACTATTAAAAAATTTGAACAATTGCTGGCTCGTGCGGTGAAGGGTGTTTCGTTGGAACGTGTTTCTGTTGCGGTGTCGGAAATAATGAGTATCGGTTCTTCTGCAGAGGTTACAGTTTCGTTACCAACCTCGGCGCCATCACTTCCTCGGATTGAAAGTGCAGAAGATCGTTTTGATTTGGAATGTCGCGTGGCTGTGGTTGCGGTTTTAGTGAGCGGATGTTTTGCGCCACCGACTGCTGAAGAAAGGGAAGCTGTTGCTTTCAGAAACTCGGTAGCAAAAGTAGACTGGCAGTTACCTCTTACTCCTGGAGTTCCGGGATCCTTGGAGAGCGTATCGCGGAAGAGTTGGGTGAGCGGAGATGCTGCTTTAAGTGGCGGAAAGTATGGTGTTGCGGTTCAGCCAGAGGTTGCGCCGGATGAATCACATCGTGCCGAGATGCCAGATAGTCCTCTTAAACCAGAACATGCACCATCGGGGTATGGAATGCATCAATGGAAAGGGTATTCCGAATATAATCCTGTGGCAGTTGCGTGGCTTGCGATTAAAAATGTTGGCAATGAACAGTGTACCGTTGAAGTTACGCGGCTTGAGTTGAGTTATAAAATGCCAGATGGTACTGCGGTACTTGGATCATCGTCTATCAATGCCGTGTATCGATTGGGTGATGGAACAAAGGGGACGGAATGGGGGGAGGATTTGGGAAGCTTGTATAAAGGGTCTACATTTACGTTGCCTCCTCATACTCCGGATTACGTCCACCCATTTGGTTACCCAGTACAAATTCCTGAAGATGCCGAACAAGTGACCGTTACTTTTTCTGCAAAGATTACCGAAGGATGCATTGTGATGGGGGGTATGGATACGTATTCCGATTTTGGTACTCCACGCACAACAGACGGATATACTCAAAATGGTTCTCCGACAGATTATATTAAAGAAGCGGTGAAGATTCCTCCTGTTGGAGAGACAGTTCTGCCGGAAAATCCGATATCTTACGCAATACCGCACAAACAGCGCGACGATAATAGCGAAGAAGAAGACGATAACGGTGAAGAAGAATGAGTTTGATATACTGCAGTCATGGTTTCTCGTCATGCCAGAGATAATGGAACCCCAGGTAAACGCCTTCGCATTCTTCGCGGTGTTCTTTTTGCTCTGTTTGGCGTTATTTGGGTGCGGCTTTTTTTCTTGCAAGGTGTTTCTGCGCAGTTTTATCAAGACATTGCGAATGGAAAGCATTCTTTGTACGAGGAATTAGTTCCCGAACGAGGAAAGATTATTGTGTACGATTTTGATGAACCGACGGCGTACGACGTTGCCACCAACGAGCCGCGTGCTGTGGTGACGGCAGACCCGCGGAAGATTCTTGATGCTGCTGATGCGGGAAAGCGGATTGCTCAGGCATTAGGGTGGGAAGGGGTTGATGTGTATGAGCGATATGCACTTATCGGGAGCCTTGAAGCACAAGGGAAGCGTGACGAGGCGGCATCGCTGCGCGCATTAACGGCGTGCGGCGCATTGCCGGAATCGATTCCGGAAACAATTGCCCCGATTGGCGATACGGCGACCGCACCAATTGAAGTACCGCCAGCAGAAAAAACCGAAGCATGTATAAAGGAGGAATCGGCAGTGCAAAAGATTACCGATCTGACGGTTCGTTTAGCAAAGCACGATGATCCGTATGAGCCGGTGGCACAGGACGTGGAAGCAGAAGCGCTCGACAGATTACTTGCGCTGAAGATCGATGGCATTTCATATGTGCTGAAAAATGCACGTTCGTACCCGGAGAAGGGTTTTGGCGGGCATGTGCTTGGCTTTGTAGGGCGTGATCGTGCAGCGAATGCTGTGGGACAATATGGGCTTGAAGGCTATTTTCAAGACTTTCTTGCCGGAAAGCCTGGCGAAATCGCAACGGGTTTTGGCGGGCACGCATATTCCCCAGCAATCGACGGCGGTTCGCTTGTACTCTCCATCGATCGCACGGTGCAGTACACCGCATGCAAAATGCTTCGCGAAGGAATAGAAACGTATAGTGCAGACAGTGGAATATTGGTGATTCTTGAGCCAAGTACTGGCCGTGTGCTTGCCATGTGCGGCGGCCCAGATTTTGACCCAAATACGTATTCCCACGTGGATGGCATTGCCACGTATAACAATCAAACCATTTTTACCCCCTATGAACCGGGTTCCATTTTTAAGCCGTTCACATTAGCAGCCGGAATGGATACGGGCGCCATTACGCCAAACACCATGTTTGACGACCCCGGGTTTGTGAAAGTGGACGACAGAACCATTCGGAATGCAACGGATAAAGTGCACGGAAGAATTACGATGACGCAAGGATTGGAAGAATCGGTGAATACGGCAATGGTGTATGCCATGCAACGCACAGGGCGAGATACGTTTACCCAATATGTAAAGGATTTTGGTTTTGGAACATTGACGGGCATTCCATTGAACGTGGAAGCTCCGGGAACCATTGCATCCCTTGATGAGCCGGGCGTGGTGTACGCTGCCACAGCGAGCTTTGGCCAAGGTATTACCGTGACGCCGCTTCAGGTTGCGCTGGGGTATGCAGCAATTGCGAATGGTGGTGCGCTGATGGTGCCGCAGATTGTGGACGAAATGCGCTACGCCGATGGCACTGTGGACACCATGCGCCCCACAAAAGTGCGGCAAGTGATTGCGGGGAAGACGGCAGTGACGTTGGCGGGCATGTTGGTTTCTGTGGTGGAAAATGGGCACGGAACCCGGGCAAAGGTGCCAGGGTATTGGATTGCGGGGAAAACGGGAACGGCGCAAATTGCGCAGAATGGGAGTTATTCCGAAACAGCGTTTAATGGATCATTTGCTGGGTTTGGGCCGGTAGAGAACCCAAAGTTCGCCATGATTGTAAAATTGGAGAATCCAAAAGTAGCCTCTGGTGGCGTGGCGTATGCGGAGAGTACGGCTGCCCCTATTTTTGGCAGAATTGCTAAGTTTTTGCTGGAATATTATCGAATTGCCCCCACCCGATGATACACTGCCTGTATATGAAAAACCTTTTCATTCGTGCCCTTCGTTTCCTTGCTCAGCGCCAAGTGGCACAGTTTCGCCCAACGATTATTGCCGTCACTGGTTCTGTGGGGAAAACATCTACCAAGCAGGCTATCGCTATCGCGCTTTCGTCGACGTATACCGTTCGATCGTCGTATAAAAATTACAATAACGAATTTGGCGTTCCCTTTGCGATTCTTGGGGAAATGAGCCCGGGAAAGAACGCGTGGGAATGGGTAAAACTGTTTGGACGACAGTGGAATGTAAAAACGTTTCCAACACATTTGGTGCTGGAATACGGCGCAGATCGTCCGGGTGACATTCAGGCATCATGCACAGTTGCGCAACCGAACATCGCTGTTCTCACCGCAATCTCTCCAGTACATGCAGCGAATTACGCGAACTTTGGTGCGCTGGTAGAAGAGAAGGCAACGTTAGGGGACAATGTTCCAAAAAACGGTGTTGTGGTGCTAAATGCGGACGATCAAACCCTGCACTTTATGCGGGACAGGTTCCCGGCACCTACGGAAACGTATGGTAAATCCGGTAAGCACGCAGTGATTAAAGATATATACGTGAAGATTGACGGCTTTTCGATCATGACAAAAGCAGCGATCGATATTGACGGAACAGTAGCGAATCTTCAGCTGCAGAATTGTTTGGGCGATTCCTCTGTTTACGCCTGTGCCGCAGCGCTTTTGGTGGCAAAGCATTGCAATGTACCCGTGGACAAGGCAGCAAAAGCCCTAAGCGAATCCTTTACCGCAGCCCCGGGGCGATTACGTCCACTGGCAGGCATTAAGGGGACGTTGATTCTGGACGACACCTATAACGCCGCACCGGCATCGGTGATTGCTGCGCTTGATGCGCT
The DNA here is from genome assembly GCA_943358395.1 of Candidatus Uhrbacteria bacterium. Taxonomy (GTDB): domain Bacteria; phylum Patescibacteriota; class Patescibacteriia; order UBA9934; family UBA9934; genus CAIKHN01. The sequence goes on from CALRGY010000005.1 coordinate 14,593, forward strand.
CACAGTGTTCACCGTCAATCGTTCAGGGGATCGGCGCATTGTGGCATTGGGAGCCATGGCAGAGCTGGGGCAGTATTCAGAAGCAGAGCATGCGGCGGTGGGCAGGCGCGTTGCAGAAGTGGTAGACGTGTTTGTGGCAGTTGGTAGCGACATGCATGGTGCAGCAGAAGAAGCATTGCGCATGGGTATGAAGCCTACAGCGATTGTTCGGGTAAGCACCGCAGAAGAAGCGGGTCGATGGCTTGATGCAAACATTCATCACGGCGACATTATTCTCGTCAAAGGCTCGCAAAGCACCCGCATGGAAAAGGCGGTGAAAGATATTATGGCAGAGCCGTTGCGCGCCGAAGAATTATTGGTTCGGCAGGAAGCGTATTGGTTGAAAGCATAGGTCCTATTGGACGTATTTGACCTATGCTTTTCACAAAAAATATTTCACAAGCCATCACGGCTCTCCGTTCCGGCGGAGTTATCATCTATCCCACCGAAACCAGTTATGGCATCGGCTGCGATGCCACGAACGCCGCATCGGTAGCTCGGGTGTTTGCTATCAAGAAGCGAAAAGAAGGCAAAGGAGGAGGGATGTTGTTGCCTGAAGGAAAGTTCCCGAATCAGTATGGGTTGGAATTTCCAAAACCAATGAAAGAGCTCGCGGAGAAATACTGGCCAGGACCGTTGACGATGGTGTGTAAACTCACAGGAGAGACATCTCTTTCATCGTCCTGTTTTACTGACGGTGAGCGTGCATTTCGTCGATCATCGCATCCGATCGCGAATGCACTTGTTGACGGTCTCGGAACTCCACTACTCTCGACAAGCGCGAATATCTCCGGTGAGCCAGAACTCTACAGTGCCCAAGCAATTTTCGATCGATTTATCATTGAGGAACTACAACCCGACCTCATATTCGACGCAGGAACATTGCCCCAGCATCCACCTTCGACCCTCATTGTCTGGAACGATGAAAAAGGCATCGTCGTTTTGCGCCAGGGGGAGATTGTGGTGACGTAATATGCGGGACGGATTTCGATATTGGATGATGATGGTTCTGGGAATTCCATGTATTCCGATTTTGGCGTTGGTTGCCTATGGGGTGCGACGACGTATTCCCAAGCTTGCTCCTCCTGGAGAAAATCGGGGCAGCAGTGGAGCGGGAAAGCGTACGATACGGATCGTCACGTTGGGGGAGTCGACGGTTGCGGGGTTAGGGATGCCGTCGCATAACGCTGCGTTTACGGGATTATTCGCAAAACATTTGAGCGAGCGGTTGGGTGCATTTGTGGAATGGGAGGCGTGTGCACAGAACGGGCTCATGATCGATAACGCAGAGGCGTTGTATTCGCGCACGGTGCAAACGAAAAATCCCGATGTCATTCTTCTTGCTTTTGGTGGCAACGAAGCCTTTCGCGGTCGATCCCCGCATCGGTTCACGCGCGATCTCCGAACGTTGCTCACGAACCTTCGTGACCGATCTCCGCTTGCATTCATCGTCCTTCTCACTCCACCTCCCGTCGAAATTCTCCCAGTATTACCATGGATACTCCAATTACCTTTAGGCATGTTCACCACGATGTATCATCGAATCCTTCTCACAATGCATAATCCCCAGCAGCGCATCATTTACGCAGGCGAACGATTCACGTTGCTCGAGGCGCAGAAACGCATTGGTCGCAACGCTCCCGTCATCGACGGCATTCATCCCACCGAACTCTGTTCATCCCTCTGGGCAAAATCTGTCGATCAATGTCTCAGCCAGTATTACGCCTGAGCCATGGGTTTCCGATGAAAGCGTAGAAGATCATGGATTGCGAAGATTTCCTCGATGCTTTTTGTAAGTTCATTAATGCGAGATTTGTAAAGAGAAAGCTGGATTTGCGCCGCTTCAATGTTTCGTTCTGGTATATTGACGATTGTTTGCCTGAGATTTTCCGCATCCCTTTGTAAAGAAATGCATTGAAGGGAAAGATGTTCGAGTTCTTGTGTAAAGCCATCGATTTCTTCTTGGGCCTGTTCTGCCCATTGGGAACGTAGTACATCTTGAGGTGTCGGGAGGGGTGGTAATTGAGAAAATGAATCGGGAATTTTCATAAAGCAAGAATGAATACCTGTGCATTGTATGTAATTATTGTGTTGATATACAGCGAAACATATGCGGTACTGTTGATAACATTCCAGGGAATTGCTACACTCCTTTCACTTTTTCCTTCCGGCTCCATCGTCTAACGGTTAGGACAGAGGCTTCTCAAGCCTTTAATCGGAGTTCGATTCTCCGTGGAGTCACCATCCTACGCTTCGGCAACGTGTTTGTTGATGTGGCGTAGGATGCTCTCCGAAGCTTTAGCGCAGGAGGGCTGAATGTGTTCCGTTGCCGAAAGCTACGGATGGCAAGCTAATGGACATCGCCTCATGGGCGATTTTTTTGTATCATACGGAATGTATGTTTTACGTCTACATTCTTCTCAGTCTTCTTGACGGTAGTCGTTATCGTGGTTTTACAACCTTACATCCAGAGGAAAGGCTCCTTGTACATAATCGAGGAAATGTATCATCAACACGATTGAAATGCCCTTGGAAAATTGTATGGTATGGTGCCTTTGCTTCAAAACAAAAAGCAATCGATTTTGAACGGTATCTTAAATCTGGATCAGGTCATGCCTTTGCGAATACTCGATTTCTTGATGAGAAATATAATGAACACCTATGAAGAAAGAACAGGCGTGGCGTGATGGTGGAATTGCGTTTGGAATACTGTTCGTTGTGGTGTTTGCGAGCATTTTCTTTTCGAAAGAGACGGTGTTTTGTGTGACGGATGATATGTGTTTGCACATAGCACGTATGGGGAAGCTTGGGTATACGGTTGCGGTTTCTGGAATAATGAGTGCAACGGTATTCGTGATATTGCTCATCGCAAAAACAACATGGGTGGTGATGTGGAGCGCACTCATGAGTAAACCGTATTTGGTCTTTGCCTCTGTGAGCGCACTTACATTTCTTGGGCTTGCAGCGGCACAAGTCGGTAAGCATGTCGCAGGCGTTCTCACGCCATTTCAGGAACGCGTTTTCTTGTACGTCACCGTGCTTGATGTGTGCATGACAGGAGCGATTATTGCATTGTGTGTGCTGCGTGAACGAAAAAAGAAACCCTTACAACACTCGGGAGCTATAGCATTTCTTATGGCATGTGTAGGAATCTTTTTCGCCAACATGCTTACACTCCCAGGCGACATTTACGGCTGGAGCGACGCATGGTTCTTCGGCGCAATCGTTGCCTGCGCATACCTTTTTCTTCTCACTATCCGTTCCGCAAAGCCATTAGCCCGTCGACGGTAATACCTTACGTATTATTACTCACGCTACGTTCGAGCTCTGCAATTTGCTTGTGCCACGATTGTCCGTTGACGTGATCGGCGGAGGTGTGTGCGGTGATGGACTGATGCAGTGCGTCAGCATTTCGTAACTCCTCTCCATAGAGACGGGGAATAACGTTTTTTAGCCGTTTGAGGAATCTCTGTTGTTCTGTTTTCCAAACATGATCTTCCATGGGTACGGTTCCGATGTGGCGTTGTGGTCTTTCGCTGCGTATCGATGCGGGATTGTCGATTTCGTTTTGTCGTCGTTGATACGCTCGATAAAGATAAACGATGTCTTGTTGCGCTCTTGTTTCATTCCACGGATCAACGCCATCGAGCATAAGGCGGAGTCGGTTGATATAGGTTTCGATGGCAGGATCGGAATATGATGATGGCGAAATGCTGTTTGTAATTTCAGCCTCACGAAGTGCATCGAATTGTGTGATGAGTTCTCGTGCCCGTTGCTGAGCTGCTGATGCAGTTTCGATCTTTAGCGGTGGGGTTGGTGTTTGACGAGGCGACGCTTCACGATGAATCGGTGTCGGGTTCTGGGGGAGTGTTACCGTGGAGGGTGATCGAAGTTCTTCAATGAAGTCTGGCGAAAGAAATATAGACACATTGCCATTTGTTCCGCGTGCATGCACGAGTCGTGATTGGAGAAATGCTTCGTGTTGTTGCCATGCTGTACGATCGGTAAGAACGGCGGTGGGAATTCCGTGATGCGTGAGATGGTCGGCAAGACGAGTTTTGAATGCTTCAAATTCGCATCCAGCACGAACGCTGCTGGCATAGAGTGCAAAAAATGTTTTTGGTGCTTCTGGAAGTTTGTAACGAAGAATCCCATCGATGAGTTCCCTGGGGATTCCTGCTCGAGTATTTTGGAGATATCGAAGAGCAGTATCTCGAAGTGTTTCATCGGGATTCGTGTCGTCGGCGAGTTTCCGAAGATCATTGTTTAACGAATAGTTCGAATATTTCCCTGTTGCGTTTCGTATTTCCGCGACAGCATTGTCGACCGTTATACGATTCGATACTGCACGTTCAATCACAGACGCTTCGAATGTCATATGTGGGAAATGGTATCATGTGTGCATTCTTATGGCATTGCGTAATACACCAATTCTTTTTCTTGCACGGAAGCTGTGGAAGTATTCTGCGGGGAACCGGAAGCGGGTGGTGTTGTTCTTCGTTCTCTTTTTGTGTGCAAATGGCGTAGGTATTCTTGAGCCGTTTGTCGTGGCGTACTTGCTGGACGTGATTCAGAAGAGCGGCGTGAATGCGGGGAATATTCGCACGATTGTTCTGTTGCTGTCATCACTCATCGGGTTGCAGGTTGCGTTCTGGGCGTTTCATGGCCCGGCACGCGTACTGGAAATAACGAATGCGTTTTTGGTGCGAGCAAATTATAAAATGTTTTTGCTCAAGGGAACGTTGAATCTTCCTTCTGCATGGCATACAGATCATCACTCAGGGAACACGATTGATAAAATCGAGAAAGGCTCTCAGGCGCTCTATCACTTTTCTACACGAACCTTTGAGGTTATTGAAAGTGTCATAAAGCTCGTAAGTTCTTTTGTTGTGCTAACGTACTTTGATTTTCATGCCGGAATTATCGTGACGGTGATGGTGGTTTTGACTCTTGTGATTATTCTGCAGTTCGATAAGCGACTTATTGCGCAGTACGAACACATTAATCGTGCAGACAACACTATTTCTGCCAAAGTATTCGACACCATTAGCAACGTCACCACGGTGATTATTCTTCGGATCGAAACGCTGGTCGCCAAAGCGATTGAGAAAAAGATTCATCAACCGTTTGCATTATTTGTACGCAATAATAAGATGAATGAATTCAAGTGGTTTTCTGTTTCATTCACCGGGGCACTGATGGTGTTCTTTGTGCTGTGCTCATATTTCTTTGGTGCGCTTTCTGCGGGGACGGTGGTCACGATCGGTACGGTGTATGTCTTGTATAGCTATGTGCAACGGGTGATGGACGTGTTTTTCCGGTTTGCGTATCAGTACGGCGATATTGTGCAGCAAAAGACGTCGATCTTGAACGCGGAAAGCCTAGCAAAAGATTTTCGAAGCATTACATTTATCGCCAAGAATCGCGCCGTCGAAGCATGGAAGACGATCGCTATTCAGGATGTGATGTTCTCGTATCAAATCGACGCGGGGCATCGCGCACACCTTGATCACGTTTCCATGAAGATGAAGCGCGGTGAGCGCATCGCTCTCATCGGTGAGAGTGGAAGCGGGAAGACGACGTTCTTGAAAATTCTTCGTGGATTGTATACACCAAAGAAATCTACCATCGTGCTGAATGGAAAAAAGTTGCCGCGAGGATTTGAAGCACTGAGTTCTGAAATTGCCCTCATTCCACAAGAGCCAGAAATTTTCTCAACAACGATTCGTGAAAACATCACGATGGGCATTGATCACAAAATGTCGACGATCAAACTGTTTACCGACATGGCGTGCTTTACGCATGTGGCAGAGCGCTTGCCGCATCAGTGGGATTCTTCGATTGTGGAGAAGGGTGTGAACTTGAGTGGCGGGGAAAAGCAGCGATTAGCACTGGCACGTGGTTTGCTGGCGTGTGCAGATAAATCCATCGTGTTACTCGACGAGCCAACCAGTAGCATGGACATGCAGAATGAAATGACCATTTACGAAAATATCTTTGCCGCATTCCCGAAGAAGACGATTATTTCCTCGGTGCATCGTTTGCACCTGCTGCCAAAATTCGACACGATTTATGTTTTTGATCAGGGTAAGGTCATCGCATCTGGATCGTTTGATCATCTCCTGCGATCATCGGAACGTTTTCAACGCTTGTGGGAAAAGTATCGCACGGATGTTCAAGAGTGATCGGCGATGATGCGTTCTGCGGCACGCGATCCTGTAGCGATTGCGGTTTCGATGCTTGGCGCGCCTAGGAAGTCACCAGCGAAGTAATATCCGTTCTTTCCTTGTGCATCACGAACGGATTGAACGAAGGATTCTTGCGCAATCGGCATAGTGTTTTTCCAGCGTACGGATTCAAGAATCTCTTCAACGATGAGTGTCGGGAAGAGACGCGTAAGTTCACGATGCGCGATCGCAGAAATGCTTTCATCGGTGATTGATTCTGGTGAACGATCACGGAGAACGATGTTGAGCACAACACAGCCAGCGAGAGCGGATCCATACAGCGAGGATGCGTTGATCACCGAAAGAATCTGTTCTGGCATGGAATCATCGGGCGCATAAAATGCTGCGCCCCATGGCTTCGATGTTCCGAATGTTGGCGTGGCGTTCAGCGCAACGGCGACGGTAAGAAATTGGGTATATGTGCACGCAGGATCGACGTCGGGCAAATCGGGCAAAATCGTGCGATACAGATCTGGTGAAACATTCTGGGCGAAAAGAATTGTGTCGTGCGTGAAGTGATGATCGTGTGATTGGAGTGTGTGCCCATCGATCTTCGTGATCGGTGTACTGCACTGTATCGTCCCACCGAGTGCGGTGATTTCTTTCACGAGGTGATCGATGACGGTGGCACTGCCCTGGGGAAAGAATGATGTGCTTCGAATGTCGCCGTGGAATTTAACCTGGCGCACGATAGGCATCATGAATGCCGCCTTGGTTTCCGTTACCGATCCGTAGCAATAGCCTTGGCTAACGGTATCAAAAAATGTTTCGTAGATTCCGGCGTGTTCTTGGGTATCGAGTGCAGATCGAAGATATTCCGAAATGGTTTTTCCGTTGAAGCGATCAAGGTCTGGTTCAGAAAGCGGAGACTTCTGTAAAATCTTTAATAATGATTTCGTCCAAATCTTTACGGTTTCTTTTGGGGGAAATGCCACCGCATCTTCGGTGATCGCGTGATCGTTTTCATCGAGAATATACAAAATGTCATCAAGTGGTGTTTGAACAAGACAGGTATCGATGTGAAGGTCGGTGAAAAGCTTATGACCCTCGGTGTACCATGGATAGATGAGAAATCCACCGAAGTCGACGTGTTCGCTGCGGATGGTTCGGCTTTGAATGCGTCCTCCGCAGGTCGGCATTGATTCGTACACGGTCACGTCGACCATGCCGCTTTGCAGCAATCGATACGCCGCAGTAAGCCCAGCAAGCCCTCCACCAACAATGCCGATATGAGGTCTTATAGCGTTCATAGTGCGCGTTCGATAGTTGCCCAGATTTCCTTCCTGTTTTTTCCAGAGGTAATGGAATGCTCGATTGTTGGAACTCCTGGATAGAGCGTTTCAAGAGATCGATGAAGCTTTCGTGTGTCTTCGCTGTTGAGCTTGTCCATTTTGTTTGCGATGATCACAAAAGGAAGATTCTTTTCTTGAAGCCATTGCGCCATGGCAGCATCGAGTGATGTAGGAGGAATGCGTGCGTCGATGATAAGGAAGATGAGTGTGAGTTGGGGCGTTTGCTCAAGATAGTCGTGGATCATTGTGGAGAATGCTGCGCGTTTTTCTTTGGAGGTTTGTGCGTAACCGTAGCCGGGAAGGTCGACGAGAAAGAAGCGCGAATCGATATCGTACAGGTTGATGGTTTGTGTGCGGCCAGGATCTGCACTCACACGGGCAAGCTTTTTCTGTTGGGTCAGGTGGTTGATAAGGGAAGACTTTCCAACATTTGAACGGCCAATCATGGCAATATGCGGCTTTTCGCTGATGGGAAGATCAGAAAGAAGGGTAGTGCTGGTAAAAAATGTGGCAGGAATCATAGTTGCGGAAGTATAGCGTGCTATCCTGTGGTGGTCTATGTGGTTTTTTGATCAGAAGCGGATTGCATCTGCGAAGAATGGGGAGATCGTGGTGAACTCTTTTTTGGGTACCTCGGATATTTTTGTGGGCGGGTTTCATCAATCATCGGGGTATATTCAACGCATGTGGCGAAAGGCGCTGAGACATGTCCCACGAAAGATGCCGATTCAAAGGGTTTTAATGTTGGGATTAGGGGGCGGAAGTGCTGTTGCATTGCTGCGTCGTCGATTCCCTGGTTGTGCAGTAACGGTGGTGGAATGGGATCCGGAAATGATTGCTCTGTATCGAGAGCTTCACCGTAAAGATGATGAAACGACGATTTGTGAAGGTGATGCGTTTGTGGTGATACCAGGGCTGCAAGAGACATTTGACCTGGTTATTGTGGATTTGTTTAAGGGAAATGAGACGCCTGGGCAGTTGGGGAGCCCTGAATTCATCAAAGAAATCAGAAGGGTGCTTGCTCCAAACGGGCACTGTTTGCTCAATGCTTTTGTGTCTTTAGGGCTTATATCGGCTTTTGGGGAGCATTTTTCACTCCAAGAAACGTGGAAATTTCAGTTCAATACACTGGCGCTATATCGAGAACTCTGCTAATATTCGCGGAATCCTATGTACAACAAATACCAAAGTCAGCGTTCAGGAGGTTCGGATGACCGTAAGTTGAATACACGTGGTACGTGGAATCGTGCGGGAGCAGGTCGCCCTGCGCCTCGTGAATTGCATGATGCGGTGTGCAGCGAATGCCGAAAGCCTTGTCAGGTACCGTTTTTCCCAAGTGAAGGCCGCCCAGTAAAATGCCGCGACTGTTTCCGTACGGATGGGCCAGCATTTGGGGATCGTGACGATCGCCGCCCAGCATTTGACCGCAAGCCAGCCTACACCGACCGTTTCGATCGCCCAGCATTTGCTCCGCGCGAAGAGCGTTCTGGGGGAGGCAATAACGATGCACGTTTAGCGGCTATTGAAAGAAAGATTGATCAGATTTTGGAGCTTTTGGACGCTGACGAAGTGTAAAACCGAATATCTCAAGAAAAAACCACCTGAAATATGGTGGTTTTTTGGTGGAAGTGAGAGATGAGAAGGCGAAGTGAGTCTTGGAGTGGGTTGGGAGGGTAGGGACGAGAATCGGAGTAGCCAGATCCTGAGGCTTCGCCGAAGGATCTCGAAGGAGACTACAGATAAACGGTCGGAGGGCATGAGGGATGGGAGTCTTTGAATGGGTTGTGAATCGGATGGGCTGCGACCGGGAGGGTGTGTATTTTGAAAAGGGGGGTCCTGCTAATGCAACTGAGTTGCATGTAGAGGATGGGGTCATGATGGGACTTCGCTCAGAGTCGAGTATTACCATCGTCGATGAGAGAGATTTTGATTGAGGTAATCGCCTTCAGGTTTCATCGATTCTTTCGCGTACGATTGATTGAGGTGATTGGTTTTCGAGGTCGGAATCTGAGTATGGGCTTTTCAAATCACGACCCCCTCCGACTCCCGCCCCCTCCTAACTCCCCCATAAATGGGGGAGAGTTCGCGTCCGGACTCACAACCCATTCAAAGACTCACATCTCACGCTCCGAATCGTTTACCTGTTCGCCTCTTTGAGGTCCTTCGGCGGAGCCTCAGGATCTGGGCTGCTACTCCGATTCCCGTCCCCTTCACAACCCTTTCCAAAGACTCACATCACGTTCACGTCCCGTCTGGTACACTTCTCTCAACATCTAAAACCTTTCTATGAAATCTCTTCCACGTTCTACAGCAAAAGACGTGTTTTCACATCTTTTCGCAATTGTAACGCTGTATGTTTCTGTGGTGTCGTTCATTATCCTCGGCTTTCAATACATCGACGTAACATTTCCTGACGCGTTGAGCTTTTATTACACTGGTGCACTCGATGCAATTCGGAGCAGCATGGCGAGTCTGATCGTCATGTGGCCGGCGTTCGTGGGAATTTCGTGGTTTATGCAGAAAGACGTGAAGGCTGAGCCAGAGAAGCGCAACATCGGGATTCGGAAATGGCTCTTGTATCTCACCTTGTTTATTACAGCTATCACCATCATCGTCGACCTCATCACGCTCGTGAATTATTTCTTAAATGGCGAAATCACTGCACGATTCATTCTCAAAGTTTTTGTGGTACTCGCAACTGCCGCTGCAGTATTCGGGTATTATCTCTGGGATTTGCGCACCGAATCCATTGCGAAATCCAAGATTCCAAAAAACGCAGCTATCGGAGCATCGGTGATTGTTCTTGCGACGATCGTCCTCGGATTCATTCTCGTTGGCTCCCCAGCGCAGCAGCGCAAGGTTCGATTTGATGATCAGCGCATCTCGAGCCTTTCGATGTTGCAGAATCAGATCGGAAATTATTACGCAACGCATCAGTCGCTTCCTGGCGCGCTTGCAGATCTCGCCGATCCTTTCACGGGCTTTATGGTGCCAACCGATCCACGAACGCACGATCAATTCGCCTACATCCCCAATCCTCCATTAACCTTTGAGCTCTGCGCGATGTTTGAAGCAGAGTCTGTTGCAATCGGGAAAAACGGCACACAAACCTTCCCGTATCGTGAATATTCTGGGTTCGATGAGCATTGGTCTCACGGTGTTGGACAAACATGTTTTACGCGAACCATCGATCCTGCAATGTATCCAATAGTGAAGTAAGCCCCTTCCTTATTTCGCGATCTGAAATGTGTCCTTTTGTGTGATGTTGTAATGCTTCGCTGCGCTTGTTCCTTGAACCACAAGTTCCAAGAATCGTTTTGTGCCGTAGCCCGAGCTTCCCATGGTTAAGCCGGTTTGATAGTTGGGAACGTTGCGGAGCTGCTTGTAGCACGTCGCCTTGATTGCGAGTCCGTTTAGAATAATCTCTCGTTCAGCGCCTTCTTCGAATCCAATATCGTCTGCGAGCAATGTTGTTTTGCAATTCCCAAAGGAATCAATTCTCCATACGTCGAGTGCGGCATCAGGAATATTCGTAAACATGAGTTTCTCTGATGGAACGTCTTTTTTCTCCCAGGCAATACGCGCAAGACGGGGAAGATAATCAAAGCTACGGAACTGTGACGTTGCCGCATGATCGATGACATCCTGCGCATAGCCGCCAAAGGCAAGCACCGTACGAATATCGGTTACATTGACGTGATCCGCAAGTCCAAACTTTTTCAATAAGGAAAGCACTTCGCCGTCGATGGTGCAGACGATGAGAATGTTTCCCACCCACAAGTATCCAAACGGGGTTCCATTGGGCCATTTGCGTGCAGCACCATGGCGCGGCGCCACATTCACCGCGATGATTCCCTCCGCATCACCTGCAGCATCCAGCACGTCGATAAGATTCCCCGCAGCTTCAATATCGCTCGAAGCTCCCGCGAAGCTTGAAGAAATTCCAGGGAAAAGTGTGCTGTACCGTGTTTGCTGACGAATTTGCGCGTTGCTGTCGTAGCAGTCGGTGATGATAGAGATGAACATAGGAATAGGTAAAATATTGGCGAACCTTAGCAGATTTTTTGATTTCTTTCAATAATTCCGCTACACTCCTTCCGATTATGTCGTCAACAGAAATCATCATCTTCTATACATACGTCCATATTGCCGATCCTGCTTCCCTTGTGGCATGGCAGCGAAAAACGTGTGAGGAACTAGGGCTATTCGGTCGCGTTCTCATCGCTTCAGAGGGAATCAACGGCACGCTTGAAGGAGCGCCTGAGGCAGTCGCGGAGTATGAACTGCGAATGCATGCCTTGCCAGAATTTTCCGATCTTTGGTTCAAGTCGAGCATCGGAACAGGAGAAGCGTTCAAGAAACTCGTTGTGAAGCTCCGATCGGAAATTGTTGCAACGGGACTCACCTCGGATAATGACGTCGATCCTAACATCATCACCGGCACACACATCGATGCCGCAGAGTTGAAACAATGGATCACGAACGGTGAAGACTTTGAAATCATCGACATGCGGAACGAATATGAGTACGCCGTTGGTCACTTCGAGGGGTCGCGCAATAGCACGATGGGAAATTTCCGTGACCTGCCGAAGATCGCATCGAAGTTTGAAGATTTAAAGAAGAAGAAAGTGTTGACGGTGTGTACGTACGGTGTGCGGTGTGAGAAAGCGTCTGGGTTCTTGAAGCAGCAAGGATTTGAAGATGTGTATCAGCTCAACGGTGGCATTGGCACATACATGAAGCAATTTCCTGGTGAAGACTTTTTAGGGTCGTTGTACGTGTTTGATGGGAGAATGACTGAACAATTTACAGATAAATATATGGTGATTGGTGAATGCACAGCATGTGCGTCAAAAACAGAGCGTTTTGGAAACTGTGCGTGGGATGATTGCCACAAGCAGCTTTTAATTTGTTTGAATTGTGCGCCAAACGCAAAAGGAATTTGGTGTTCGGATGATTGCATGGTTGGTGCAGCGTCGAGTGTGCCAGTTCGATAAATATTTCTTATGGACCACGGCAACGTCATCATCCGTTTTGAAAACGTTTCGTATGCGTACGATGGGGATTATCCTATTCTCGACGATGCAAACTTTTCGATTCGTGAGAACAGTAAAATTACCGTGATGGGTCAGAACGGTGCCGGGAAGAGCACAATCTTTAAAATGATTCTTGGAGAAGTTGCGCCAGATTCTGGGCAAATTCATCGTCAAAAGGGTTCGACGATCGCCATTGGACGACAAGTCATGAACCGTGAGCATCTTACAGAATCTGTGCGCGATTTTTTTGCCCATGCGTTTCCAGAAATCACCTACGATCTCGACAGGCGTATTGCTGACGTGCTCGAAGCGGTGAATCTCGTTGCGCCGCTCGAAAAAATTATCGGAGAATTCTCCGGTGGTCAGCAAGCACGATTGCTTCTTGCGTATGCATTGATTCAAAACCCGGATATTCTGCTTCTTGACGAGCCGACGAACAATCTCGACCACGACGGGATCGATCACCTCACCGGTTTCTTAATGATGTACCCCAAAACCGTGCTCGTGATTTCTCACGACGCGGATTTTTTAAATGCGTTTACCGAAGGCGTGTTGCACTTGGATGTCTATCGTCATCAAACCGATATCTACGTGGGAAATTACTCCGATGTGATCGAAGAGATCGCTGCGCGTGTGGAGCGTGACAGAGCGAAGAATGCTCAGCTGTTGAAGGAAATTCAAGACAGAAAAGATAAAGTGAACTTTTTTGCGAACAAAGGAGGAAAGATGCGAAAGCTTGCCAGCAAGCTGAAGGATCAAGCAGCAGAAGCAGAAGAGAATATGGTTGAGGTTCGTCGCGATGACAGGACGATTAAGGATTTCAGCATCCCGTGCCAAGATTTTCCAGAAACCATTGTCACGATGACATCGGTGAAGGTGATTAAGAATCACGAACCGAGGGACGCAAAGGTGCATGTCAAACTTCGTCGTCGGCAAAAACTGCTCGTATCGGGAACGAACGGCATTGGCAAGAGCACGTTGCTTCGCGCGTTGGCTGCGGGGAAGACCGACGGACTCATCATCGATCCTGGGGTGAAGGTTGGCTATTATAAGCAAGATTTTTCTGGGCTCGATTTTGAACAGACGGCGTACGATTCGTTGGTATCGGTGATGGAACTTCCATCGAATGAAACATTGCGTGCTGTCGCTTCACAGTTTTTACTGACAAGCGCTGTGCTTCAAAATACGGTGGGTTCACTTTCCGAAGGGCAGAAAGGTTTACTGTGTTTTGCGCGATTTGTTTTACAAGCTCCAGGGCTTCTCATTCTTGACGAGCCAACAAACCATATTAACTTCCGCCATCTTCCCATTATCGCGAAAGCGATCGATGCGTATCAAGGCTGTGTGATTATGGTGAGCCATGCTCCAGAATTTGTTTCGCAGATCACATTCACGCAAGAGCTTGATCTGGGTACGCTGTAAATCGATTCTTCACGGTTTCTTCATTGTTTCTTGATATACTTCGTTATATGAAGATTCTGATCGTTGAAGATGAACATAAGTTAAATGCTGCAATCGCGACGGGGCTTCGGAGTAGGGGGTATATCGTTGATTGTGCGTTCGATGGGAAAGAGGGGGAGCGAATTGCGCGAGAGCATCCGTATGACTGCATTGTGCTCGATGTGATGATGCCGGTGATGGATGGTGCAGAGATGTGCAGAAAGCTGCGCAATGCGGGTGTGCACACTCCGGTGATTTTTCTTACCGCAAAGAGCGACGTGCATGAAAAGATCGAGGGACTCACTCTTGGTGCCGATGATTATGTGACCAAGCCGTTTTCTTTCGATGAGCTTGTGGCACGCATCCGTGCGGTAACACGTCGCTCCACGTCTGCGCAAACCGAAACATTTGCGCTGGAAGGGCTCTTGCTGGATACGCGATCACAAACGGTAACGATTCACGGAAAGGTTATCGATTTGACGTTGCGAGAATACGGGCTGCTCGAGTATTTCTTGCGTAATCAGGGTGCGGTGATTACGCGGGAAGATATTTTGTCTCATGTGTGGGATAGATTTTTCGATTCATTGAGTAACGTTGTTGACGTGCATATCAAAAACTTGCGAAAGAAATTACCGAAACCATATGCGAAACGTCTTCAAACGGTTTGGGGCAAAGGATACCGGCTCATTTCGTGAACGATATTTCTCAACGCGATTTCGTCTCACATGTATTTACAGCTTCGTGCTCGTGACGCTCCTCATTGTGTCGAGCGGCATTACGCGAGAACTCTTTTCTGAACGCATTGAGCGTCGGTTCGCGATTATTATCGACCGTAGAGATAGAGTGCATTCCGTAGTGTTGCCGATTGATGCCGCAAGTGTGCGTGCAGATTTATCGAGTACATTGATTTTGGTCAACGGCATTTTGGTGGGTATTTCCGTTGTCGTGAGTTATTGGCTTGCATCCCGAACGGTGAAACCGATTCAAGAGGCATATGAACGTCAACGGCAATTCTTGAGCGATGCATCGCACGAACTGCGAACGCCGTTAGCGATTCTTCAAGCGAATTTAGAGAATGAAGAGCGCAGCGGATCGGAAGAAGAAAAGGCTCGTGCCGCAAGTCATTTAGAAGAAGTGCATCGGATGAGTGCTCTGGTACGCGACGTGCTTTCCCTCGCGAAACTCGAAAATTCAGAGCAAAGCATTCATCGTGTTCCTGTTGCGATGAACGCTATTGTTCATCAGGTCGTTGATCGTTTAGCACCGATCGCCGCGACGCATGGCGTTTCTCTTATCATCGATGAGTCATCGAATCCGTTTACGATCCTTGCGCACGAGGAGTCGATGATCCGTGTACTGACGAATATCGTCGAAAATGCGATTCTCTATAATCGCCCTCATGGAAAAGTGACCATCGCGCTGCATCGGGAACAGAATCTTGGATGTATCGATGTCATCGATACTGGCGTTGGAGTTGCTGATGCAGAGATACAGAAGATTTTCGATCGCTTTTACCGTGCAGAGAAAAGTCGTTCGCGCAGAACAGGTGGTAGCGGTTTGGGGCTGGCGATTGCACGAGAGATCACGGAATCATTCGGTGGAACCATTACCATGACGAGTGCTGTGGATGTTGGCACAACGGTTCGTCTTACTTTTCCTATCCACACCACTTCATGATTGCTTCATTGGCGTTTATGTAGGGTAATGATGTTCCTTTTATTCTTCATTATCTTCAGTATGACGAGAATACAGAAATCGATGATTACTGCTGCGATCATTGCAACGGTTGGTGTAAGTGCGTTTGGTGCAACAACAGCATTTGCTGCATCGAAGAATACAGAGCGCGTTCATGCGCCGATGCAGAGTCTCGTGACAGCGATTGCAGAAAAGTTTCATCTGAATGAAGCGGATGTACAAGCCGTGTTCGATGAACAGCGTCCAGTACTTCAGGATAAAGAGTCGAAGGGGATGAGTCCAAAGGAGCGCATTGCAGAAGCAGTGGAAGACGGAATGCTCACCCAGGAGCAGGCAGATGCGATTCTCGCAAAGATTCCGGAGCAGAAAGCATTTCTGAAAAGTCTTAAAGACATGGAAAAAGCAGATCGGAAAGCGGCGCTAGAGAAGAACATGACTGAGCTTGAAGCGTGGGCGGAGGAGAACGATATTCCAAAGTTTCTTTTGAAGTTCGCTCAGCCAAAAACGCACGGCCTTCGTGGAGAGATGCGATCAATGCACATGATGAAATAGGGGGAGGTGTGATAGAATATTCGCATCATTTTTGATCAGTTTCTGAGTATGAATGCTACGTTGAAACGCATCGCAATCCTTGTTGCGGCGCTTGTCCCGGTTGCGGTGATTGCGGTGCTGGTGATGCGCGATACGTCGGAATCCATTGCGCCATCGTTGAGCGCTGATGATGTTGGGAAAACAGAGCAGGTCGCGCGAGATCGAGACGATGAAAAGCCAGAACCATCATCTCCAGCTGCAGAAACGGGAACACCTGCAGCTGCGCCAGTTGCGGGCACGCCAACATCGGTTGCCGTTTCAGTAACAGAAGCACCAAGCACGGTTCCGGTCACACCACAAACTTTCGATTATACCGACGGCACGTACAACGCCACGGGAACGTATCGTTCACCAGCGGGAATGGAGTCTGTTGCTATCGCTGTGGTACTCAAGAGCGACATCGTTGCGGAAGTTTCGTTCACCGGAACATCACCGAACAGTACGTCACAGACAATGATGAATATGTTTAGCTCTGGGTACAAGGCGTTGGTTGTTGGAAAAAACATCGACGATGTGCAGTTGAGCAAAGTGTCTGGGTCATCACTCACGCCACAGGGATTTAACGATGCACTTAACGCGATCAAGACACAGGCAGCGGTGTAGTCCTAGTATGAACTATCGAAAGGAATTTGATGCCATTGGAACTCACTGGTGTATTGATCTTCCGGCAAAACTCGACGCGCAACGCGTCGAGTTTGTTATGGGGATGATTCATCGGCGCATCGAGGAGTTCGATTGTGCATATTCTCGATTCCGTGAGGATTCAATGGTGACGGCGATGTCGAAACATTGTGGTCGATATGAATTACCAGCAGATGCTGCGCCGATGCTTGCGTTCTACAGAACATTATATAATCTGACACGTGGCGCGGTGACTCCACTCATCGGACAGGCGCTCTCCGATGCGGGATACGATGCGGAGTATTCATTAATCACAAAATCGATGACTTCCCCGAAAGCGTGGGATGATGTGATGCACGTTGAAGGATCGATGGTGACCCTTGCAGAACCGGTGCTGCTCGATTTTGGCGCCGCGGGAAAAGGGTATCTTATCGATATTGTTTCTGATCTCATTGAGGCGCAGGGAATCGAGTCATACTGTGTAGACGCTGGCGGCGATATGCGACATCGGGGTGAAGCCGATGAACCCTTGCGCGTGGGGCTTGAGAATCCTGCCGATGCAACGCAGGTTATTGGCGTTGCGTCGATTGTAAACAGAAGTATCTGTGGTTCTGCGGGCAATCGGCGGGCATGGGGAACATTTACCCACATTCTTGATCCTCGATTACTTACATCACCACGCCACATTCTTGCCGTCTGGGTTGTTGCCGATTCTACGATGATCGCCGATGGATTGACGACGGCGCTCATGTTTGCCAGTCCCGAAACGCTCCGATCGGAATGCAATTTCGAATACGCGATCCTTCGATCCGATTTCTCCTTGGAGCGATCTGTGAATTTCCCGGGGGAGTTTTTTCTTGCTTCCTAATCTCTCGCCTCCACCCCCTCCGACTCCCCCTTACCGTTCACTCCCCCCTCTAATCCCCCCATAAATGGGGGGAAGGTCACGATCGAGATTCATCATCATCGAATCTCGATCACGACATATCTCGTCACTCTTTCCCCAACTGTCACGTCCACTATTTCACCAACCTTTGCGCCAAGAAGCGCCTTTCCAATGGGGGAGTGATGAGAGATTCTTCCCTTCATGGGATTACTTTCTTGTGAGCCGAGAATTTCGTACGTGTATTGAGGCGAACCCTCCCCCTGCAAAGGGGGAGTACGGAGGGGGTCGTGCACTTGTACCGTCACAATCGAACCAATACGCACTCTTGTCGACGTGGCATCGTGCACAATCGGGATTGCGTGATTGATTTTCTCAGTCAGGGAAAGAATTCTTCCGTTGATACGTCGAAGATTCTGCTTTGCCCATTGATAGCCAGCGTTCTCCGAGAAGTCTCCCATTTCGCCAGTACGAATCACTTCTGCTGCCGCAACGCCACGTTCAGTATCGATGAGCCGTTGCAACTCCCGTTTCATTGCCTCAATCTTTTCCGGCGTAAAATGCAAATCCGGCTCTTCCGTTTGTTGGCGCTCAAGTTCTTTTTTTCTGGTTGGAAGCCGCATAGAGCGTGAGGAAAATCTTTCAATAGTGTACTCTTCTCGTCATGTCTCGACCATTACTTGATGTAAAAGGATTACGAAAAGCATACGGCAAACAAGTGGTTTGCGACGATATTGGATTTGTGGTGGGTGATGGGGAGCATATTGCGTTGATCGGCAGAAACGGCGCGGGGAAGTCGACGCTCTTAAATATGCTCATGGGCATCGAGGAGCCCGATGCTGGGGCAGTTCAATTGATGCCCTGGACGCGGCTTGGCATGGTGGCGCAGCACGATATTCTTCCCGGCGATGTAACCACTGAAGAATATTGTTCATCGATGAGTGGAAAGCCAACATGGGATGTACGAAAACTCGCGGCGAAATTTGGGCTTCATGGCGAGCACGTGGAAAAGCCGCCTACCGCACTTTCTGGCGGGTACCAAATGCGTGTGAAGATTATTGCGATGTTGCTGTGTGACCCAAATCTTCTTTTGCTCGATGAGCCGGTGAACTATCTTGATCTTCCGACGCTCTTGTTGCTCGAACGCTTCCTCGCT
This sequence comes from Candidatus Uhrbacteria bacterium, assembly GCA_943358395.1. GTDB lineage: Bacteria > Patescibacteriota > Patescibacteriia > UBA9934 > UBA9934 > CAIKHN01. The sequence goes on from CALRGY010000005.1 coordinate 33,573, forward strand.
GAGTACGACGGCAGCTTCATCATGACGGCGCACGATCGTGAGTTTCTGCAAAACACGTGTACGTCAACATTCGAGATTGAACGCGCGGAGCTCACGCAATACCCAGGATCGGTGGAAGACTATCTTGTGTGGAAGGCAGAGCAACTCGAGTTTTTGCGAAAGAATAATAAGCGTGTGGCACGGGAAATGGCGCATCATCAAGAGTTTGTGAATCGGTTTCAGTACAAAGCAAGCCAGGCATCGCGGGCGCAAAGCAAAATCAAGCACATTGAAAAGCTTCGCAGATCAATCGTGCAGATTAAAAAAGATTTATCGACCACACGCATCGTTATCCCCACGCCGGTGATTATTCCCGGGATCGCTGTTCGTGTAGAGAAGCTTGCAATCGGTTACGGCGATACGGTTATCGGATCAAACATTTCGTTTACGTTCAATCGAGGTGAAAAGGTCGTCATCGCTGGAGAGAACGGAAAAGGAAAGTCGACGTTGTTGAAAACCATTGCGGGGATTCTTCCGCCAATCGAGGGATCGGCAAAATGGTGGCATCGTGCCGACATTGGGTATTACGATCAAAAGACGGATGCCACGTTGGTACCATCGGAAACCGTTGTGCAATATTTGACGAGGCTTGCGCCGCCAATGGCTTCCGGCGAACGTATTTTGATGATGGCGGGAAACTTCCTGTTCCGTGGTGACGACTTGGAAAAGACGACGAGCGTACTGTCTGGCGGTGAGCGCGCACGATTGTGCTTAGCGGGAATGTTACTTCATGAGCATAATGTTTTAATTCTCGATGAACCGACGAACCACTTAGACGTTGAAACCGCAGAATCACTAGCGTCGGCGCTGAAGGAATATGGGGGAACGGTATTGTTCGTTTCTCACGCCCGAACTTTCGTGAATGCCCTTGCAGAACGCATCTACGAAATTCGCGGCGGCACCGTGCGTCACTACATCGGTACCTACGAAGAATACGTCGCCGACCTTGCGAACGCGATGGAGAGGGAATGTGGGGGAGTAGGCTTGCCCTCCGAAGCTGGTAATCCAGCGAAGGAGGGAGGGGGTGGAGACAGTGGAGGTGAATCCCGCGCCATCCGTCGCGCCGAGATCAAAGAAAAGCAGCGCCTTGCCGATCGCATTGCCGTACACATGGAAAAGCTCGACAAAGAAAAAAGTGGAATTCTCGCCTATTTCTTCGAGAACCCCACAGATTATTCTCCAGAAAAGAATCGACGACTCTCCGAACTTGACGACGAGCTTCGCCGCATCGAGCATCAATGGCTGACGGTGTGTGAAGAGATTGAGAAATTAAGGGGATAAAGGCTCGCTTCGTGGCGACTCGGGTACATGTTTTTCTGCTGTGCTCAAGGACGCTACGCCGCGACGTCTCGCTAACGCTCGACTGCGGCTGGGCATCCGGTGAGCTCGCTGCAAAACATGTACCGTCGTCCCCACTTCGCTCGCACACATCAACTCGATGATGAATCGTGAGGGTGGAAATTGAGAGCGAGCGAATTCACGCAGTATCGCTTTCCTGTTGGAGTAGGACCGTCATTGAAAACGTGGCCAAGGTGGGCGCGGCAATGGGCGCAGAGAATTTCGGTGCGTGGCATGCCGAGGGTTTCGTCGATTGCTGTTGCGACATTGTCTGCATTCGTGGCATCCCAAAAGCTCGGCCAGCCAGTGCCAGAATCAAACTTCGTCGTCGATGGGAACAGCGCATGTTCGCAATTGGCGCAAACGTACATGCCCGTTTCATGATGATCGTAAAACTTCCCGCTAAACGGTGGCTCGGTGCCTTTTAAGAAGCAGACGTTGTATTGCTCGGGGGAGAGGTTTGGATGAGCACTCATACGGAAGTGGTTGGCTTTGAACGAAGGAGGAGCGCGATGGAAAGGGCAGATCCGATCCAGGAATATACCGATTGCTCCAAGCTAAACGCCGTCACAATGCCCATGATGGCAGGCACTTCGTACAGGGCAAGCAAGAGCGTAAAACGATTCTTCTCGTTCATCGGCAAGCGTGCCAGCATGCCGGCGCCGAAGATGGCGGCAATACTCGATATAGCGCTTACAATGAGGATCGGTGAGGTGAAGGGAATGCTGCTGATTTCAGGAATCGTCGTTCCATATTGCATAGTAACAATGCCCGTATACACAATCGACGCGCCAATGAACATCGTCCAGAGCATGAGTCTTGGATCTCGGTTTGGGGCTACAGGTGAAGAAGAATCCATACGTATGATCATGTAAAGAGATAAAAAGGTCAGACAAAGTATACCCCGGCTTTGGAAGATTCCCCGTTTTCCGGTACTATCGGGGGAGAAAATAAATTGAGTTTTATGCGCTATTCATCTCTTTTTTCAAAAGCAACAAAAACGGTTCCCGGCGACAGTGAATCAATCAATGCACGATTGTTGGTGCAGGCGGGGTTTGTAGATCAGGAAATGGCAGGTGTATATACCTGGTTGCCGCTCGGACTTGCGGTGCTGAGAAACATTGAACAGATTGTTCGTGAAGAAATGAATGCGTTGGGCGCGAATGAGATATTCATGCCGTCCCTTCAGCCAAAGGAATATTGGGATACTACGAATCGTTGGGAGGGTGTAGATGTTCTCTTCAAGTTGAAATCGCAAACGGGAAAGGACTATGCGTTAGGATGCACTCATGAAGAAGTGGTGACGCCACTTGTGAAGAAATTTGTGCAATCGTATAAAGATTTGCCGTTAGCGACGTATCAGATTAATACAAAGTTTCGTGATGAGCTGCGAGCAAAGTCTGGAGTATTGCGAGGGCGCGAGTTCCGTATGAAGGATATGTATAGCTTTCATACCACACAGGAAGATCTTTCAGCATTTTACCAGCGAACCCTTAAGGCATATGTTCAGGCGTATCATCGGTGTGGTCTTCAGGTGAAGGTTGTTCAAGCAAGTGGAGGAGTATTCACTCAAAATCTTTCCCATGAATTTCAGGCGTTGACCGATGCCGGAGAGGATGTGCTTATTGCCTGCGAGAAATGCGATTTTGGTGAGAATTCGGAGATTGCCACGCACAAGGCTGGCGAGGCGTGCCCGGTATGTTCATCGGTCCTGATCTCGACGAAAGGTATTGAAGTTGGAAACATCTTTGATCTTGGCACAAAGTATTCAGATGCGTTTGAACTTGATTTCACGAATGAAGAAGGAAAACGTCAGCGAGTGTTGATGGGATGTTACGGTATTGGAACGAGTCGCTTAGTGGGCGCAATCGTTGAAGCTTCTCACGATGAGAAGGGCATGATCTGGCCAAAGAGTATCGCGCCGGCATTAGTACATCTTGTGCGTATTGGTGTGGATGACGAAGCGGTTACTGCGGCAGACGCGTTGTACAACGATTTGCGTCATGCTGGGTTTACGGTGTTTTACGATGATCGCGATGTATCGGCTGGTGCAAAGTTTGCAGATGCAGATTTGATGGGCATGCCGCTTCGGCTTACCGTTAGTAAGAGAACCGTTGGAGAATCGGTGGTGGAATGGAAGGAACGAACATCGGAAGAGGCAAAGAAGGTTTCGATAGTAGAAGTGATTGGTGCAATTACAGAATACGCACGAACATAGGTAAAACAAAAAGCCCTCGGTTGATCGAGGGCTTTTTTCTTACTTCGCTACTGCTTTTGCTTCCAGCTTGCGCATGCGGATGGCCTTGGCTTTGCGGCGCTTGGCGAAACCGACTTCGCGTTTGATGGCGAAAAGGGCGTTTTGGGACTTGCGGGAAAGATGATGGCGGCTTGGCATAGTAGGTAGAACTTCCTCCTTTGGTCTATTTTCGACTCAGATCATCGGAAACGTCTTCAACGTACCATGAAGTACGTCTCAGACGATTTCCTCGATCTTCATCGAAACTAGCCGCAAATGAGAAAGTTCTATAAATGATTAATTTGATGGTGTAAAGTATGCCTTATTCTTGCTTCATCGTCAAACAAATATGCATGATATTAGCCAAAAAACGTACAAAGCCTTTGTGTTGGTGTGCGAAAACGTGCGTGATGATGGCCGGCAGTCGTGTGGGGTATCGGCACCGGGGCTTCGGGCAGCACTGAAGGAAGCGATGAAGCAGGCGGGGCTACCAGTGCGTGTGCTTTCCACGTCATGTATGGATCATTGTAAGGAAGGGCCCACCGTCGCCTTTATGCCGATGAACATTCTCTATGGGGATGTTTCGATTGACGATGTCCCAGTGCTTATTGCTAAGATGAGGGAGTACATTGGATCTTAATCGGAGGATTATGACTATTATGAACATTCTTGGAGAGAAAATGGATCTGTTTGCGGCAAAGGCTGATGTGTTGGTGTTGCCGGTGTTCGGGGGAGAGGCTGGTGCGGTGGACGCGGTGATCGCGCGTTTGCCGGAGGGGATTCGGAAGAGTGCGGCGCGGTCGATCAAAGCGAATGAGTTTGCGGGGAAGCCGGGGGAGTATGTCGCTATCGACGTGCATGATTCTCCGTATCATCACGTCATCATTATCGGCTTAGGATCGATGACGGAAGCAACGCTTGAATCTGCTCGCGAAATGATCGGTGGCGCCATTGCGTGTACGCGCCGATTAGGAGGGCGATCGTTGGCGGTAGAAATTCCTGTGTCTGACGATGGTGATGTTGCCGATGTTGCAGAGGCGATGGTGGTTGCGGCACAGCTTGCCGATTACGCGTTTGATACGTACAAGGAAAAGAATGGGAAGAAACGCATGAAGGAAATGACGTTGGTCATTCGTGAAGGGCGCGATGTGTTGCGGGTACGGAAGGCGGTAGAACGGGGGTGTGCAATTGCCGGGGGAGTTACCGTGGCGCGCGATTTGGTCAACATGCCGGCGCAAGTGATGACGCCATCTGCGCTTGCCGAGGCTGCGGAGCGCATTGTGAAGGAAGCCGGGAAGAATTTTTCGTTAAAGGTGTTGAATCGAGAAGAGTGTGAAGCGTTGGGTATGGGGGCATATCTTGCTGTTGGACTTGGTTCGGAAGAGCCGGTGAAGTTTCTGCACCTCACGTATACGCCTGAACGATCAAGTAAGAAACGCCTCGCCGTGATTGGTAAAGGAGTCACCTTCGATTCCGGCGGGCTTTCGCTTAAGCCGGGTGACGGCATGATGACCATGAAGTGTGACATGGCAGGCGCCGCAGCCGTACTCGGACTTTTCACCGTTCTTGGTCAGCTTCAGCCCCGATGCGAAGTTCATGGCATTGTTGCAGCAGTCGAGAACATGCCTTCCGGCAAAGCGATTCGTCCAGGAGACATCGTGAAAGCCAGCAACGGGAAGACGATCGAGATTCTGAATACGGATGCTGAAGGGAGGTTAACGCTGGCGGATGCGCTGACGTATGCCAAAAAGCTGGAACCTACGGCGATGATTGATCTTGCAACATTAACCGGAGCATGTCTCGTTGCCCTCGGCGAAGAGATTACCGGACTGATGAGTAATAATGACGAGTTGGCGCAGTCGGTGATCGACGCCGCCGAAGACGCGGGGGAGAAGATGTGGCGCATGCCTTTGGAGAAGCGTTACAAATCCCTCATCGAATCCGATATTGCCGATCTTCGCAATATCCCAACAAATCGCTACGGCGGATCGTTAACCGCAGGACTATTCCTAGAAGAATTCGTCGATAATCTTCCCTGGGTTCACCTCGACATCGCCGGCCCAGCATTTGCCGAAAAGCCAATGGCGTCGTATCTGGGCAAAGGCGGCACCGGTCACGGCGTCCGTACCCTCGTCGAACTCGTTGAGCGGATGTAACGTATCCGACCGTGAACCCTCCCCCTGCAAAGGGGGAGTTAGGAGGGGGTTCTCGATCACATCATTCATACACACCTTGCTTCATCCGCGGGGTGTGTATTTTGTTATACTTGCATCAATATTCTTTTCTTTTGCGCTATGGCAACGCCAACACTTGAGCAATTCGTTGAAAATCTTCTGGTTGAACGCGGACTTTCTACTGTGGACGATGCCGTGCTTGCAGAGCTTCGCGCAGACCTCATGACGAGAATCGGCGAGCGATTGAACGCAGAAATGGTGGCATTGCTCAAACCAGAAAGCGTAGAAGAGCTCAACGATCTTCTCGATGCCGATGCCGAACCAGAAGCCGTTCGCGAGTTTTTCGTCACCAACGTCCCCAATTATCACGATGTTCTCGCCCAAACCCTCCTCGACTTCCGCGCAGCATACGTAAGCTAATGCTATGGCTACTCATGCTGAAAAACTGCAGGGTGTCGAGGTGCAACACGAGGGGAATCCAAAGCTTACTCTCGATCGAATGTTGAAATGGGCAAAGGGCCGATCTGAGCTACGGGTTCTTTCAAGAGAACGGGTTCAATATGCTCAAAACTATTACAAAGAAAGAGAAGGAATAAACCTCGAGATTGGTGACGAAGTGTGGAAAATTGCGGGGAGTGCAAAAGATACATCTGGCTATGTTGTCCGTTTACGAAAGGGAAGCGAAATACAAGAAGTTGATGCGGCAACACTCCTCCGTATCGAGGAAGCCGTTGATACACTGCAGCAATCGGGATTAGTGAAGACTGAAGACTCAACTGCTGCATCGACGAACGTGGTAAAAACCGGCGTAAAGCCGATGAAGGGTGTTATTGAGGAGGTTCCTGATGAAGAATCGAAGGTGGAGAAAGCGAAATCGAAACCGAAATTGACGTTGCGGTATGGTGCACCTGATATTTCGGAGAGCATGGAGAATCGGGTACGGGATACTGCGGAGGAATCGTTGCATGTGGAGAAGAAGGATGCGGGCTTTTTCGCAAAGTTCTTGAAGCATAATGTGCTGTACGACGTGTACAGACAGATAGCAATCTCTCGCGAACGGAGCAAGATTTTGAAGGCTAATGACGTGTATGCCGCGGATAATTTGAGCCGAGAGGCACGACAACGTGCTACAGAGGCTATTGTTGATCGTTTTACTGCGGAATACGGTGAATCACTTCACGACAATGGGAAAAACGGAGAAAGCCGCATGACGTTGGGAGAGAGTAAGGAGGAAGCAAAGGTACGAGCAGATTTAAATGCACTGCTTCGGGAATATGCTGCGAATGAAGCCATGGACGAAGGGGAGCTGAAAAATAGAGAGAACGCCATTGTTGCTTCCGCTAACACGCTTGCTGGAGATGTGGGGGGTAAGGGCGCGATGTATGTGAGTAACTTAAAGCCTCTTGCAGAGAAACTTCGGAGGGAGGCTCTTGCGGCTGGCGGATTAGATAACCTCGATGTTGATTTGCAGATTGTGATTGGGCGGGCAAAGCTTGGGGCGCGAACGGAGCGGGAGAAGAACATGGTCGATAGCGCTTTGGAGAAGCTGGAGCGATGGGGCAAGGATAAGAACGTCATCGGCGGTGTGGTTGCGGCATTCCGGAACGAAATTGCCGTCGCACTTGCTACGGCATCTGCGATTGGTCAGTTTGGTGTACGTATGGGTTTGAGCAGCACGGTAGCAAAACTTATGACGTTTGGTGGAACGGCAGTTGTTTCGGGCGTGTACGGCTGGTGGAAGGAAAAGGGTCGGCTCAATAGTGAACGTGCACTCCATGAGCGGCAGATGGCGCTGGGCGGAGAAACGCGGAATAACGATTCGGCAGAAGAAAAGGAGAAGAATATTTTGGCGGTTGAGCAAAAGCTTGCGGCAGTGAAATGGTGGCAGCCATTGGAGAGGACTCGGTTGAACAGGGAGTTGAGCGATCTCAAAAATAACGTCGCTCCTCAACCTCGTCGGAAAGAGATGGAAGGTTTTGAGTTACAGCGTGCCAGTGCAAAGGACATGATCGATGGCGCAAAGGGATTCATGGATCCTTCGGGGAAAGAATTACGCCCAGATGTCACTATTGCTGGCGCAACACAGGCGCTTGCAGAAATTGAGGCGCGAATTCGTATCAGTAATTTTAAAAAGATCGACCTCCTTAAATACACGAGTATTGCAGAGGTTGAGGTGGAACGAGGGGATTTAGACAAGGCTCGTATGCAGCTGAAAGCAGCATTGCGAGCGAAGTATGATGGCGATCCCGCGGTCGATAAAGCGGAATTTAAGGATTTTCAGACGTACTTTAATGCGATCTACGGTTTGGTAGAGGGTCATTTCTCCGATCAAAATAGTAACGCCGAGGTGCAAAGGAAGAATTTTGAGAAATGGGCACAGCGCAAGGCTAGGAATCGTGGGCTGACCACGATGGTTATTGGTGCGGGAGTGGGTGTGGTTGCTCATGACCTTTGGGCATTGGGAACTGGTGGAGATACCACTATCGGGAGCATCTGGGATTCATTGAAGGCGTACTTTGGTCATGCACCAAGCATGGTTCAGGGGCCGTCGAACGTGGAAGCGATTGGTTCTGGGATGTTCAAAACACCGTCTGGCAAAGATTTGGTGCCGCAGAAAGACGGATCGTTCATTCTTGAATCCGTTGCAGATCACAAAGTGCTTGCGTCGAATTTGCATATCGATGGCGCTGGGAATTTGAGCGCAGCTTCGGAAAAAGCGCTTCGAGGCATTGGTGCAACGATTGTAGAATCTGACCATGTCCTCAACGGATCATCGATCACCACAGCAACCCAGAAAACATGGGACTGGATTCATAGCCATGCGCCATTGGTGTCCAAAATCCATCGTGACAGCTGGATGGGGAATGACACGCCGATGGTCGATTCAGTGAAGGTTTATGATTGGGCAAAGCAAAATGGGTCTCCTGGGTATTCGACGATTCTGTTGAAAAAGCTTTTCGGTGCAGATTTTAATGAGTTAAAGCTGGATTGGGGCGGAAGCATGGGTGTAAATCACAATGGTGATTTTGTGATGGACATGAGCAAGATGACGCCTGATGGATCGTGGCAGGGGAACGCTGCGGTCGACGCTCCAGCAGAATTAGCGCAGGGCAAAGTGCGATTGCTGCTTTCTATGAACTCCGGTTCGCAGAACCATGCTGTAGAAGTTATCGTGAACAGCAAGGGGCAAGCGATTATTCCAGCAGGATCTGACGTGGCAAAAACCTTCTTCCGTGAAGTGAACGGTAAAGCAGTGTTCATTGGAAAATACGCAGAAATCGGCGTTTCTAAAGGCTACGATGCCCACGGCGTCGATCACTTAGATATTCTTGCCACCCACGTCGGCAAAGGCATCACCAGCGGCGTCACTACAACAACCGTCGGCGAATCCGTCTCCCAACACGTCACCACCATCTGCCTCCCAAGCACCCCATCCCTGGAAGTTCCGCCATTCATCCCATTGCGAATGAGAACCCCGATGGAGCCGTTGAGGAAGAGGAAGGAGGAGGGGGATAGTGCGAGCTCTGTTGGATCAGAGGAAGAGTCTGATTATGTTTCTGGTTATTATGGATATGAAAGATCAACGGATAATAAGGAAGAATTTAGGAAAAAGCGCTCCGAATCCTTGAAAGATAACCCCAACGCAGTTTTAGATGAGAGGAAAGAGATTGCTGACTATTTTGCGCGTATCCCTAAGAAGTCGGCGGAGGAAGCGAGGAAATTGGCAAAGATTTTGGGACCCATTGGAAAGGATGCACGTCTGAGTATCTGTATTCCTGTGGCGGGACATCAGGAGGAGAGCAGTATTTATGAGTCATTAAAGAACTACACAAAACAAACCGCGGATAAAAACGAATTTGAAATTGTATTGTTTGTTAACCATCCTGACACAAATCCAAAAACAGGAGAAAAGATTGTGCCAGATGGTACTTTGACTGAAATCGCCAGATTTAGGAATGACTTTCCTGACATGCCAGTTAAGGTGATTTATGAGGTCTTACCAGCATCAGAGGCTCGGATTGGAAAAATTCGCAAAATGTTAACCGACGCTGTGTTAGTAAGACAATTGGAGAGACCTATTGGAGAGCCGGAGCTGATCTTGGTGAGTAATGATGCAGATAATAAGGGGCTATCGCCTGAATATGTTAAGAATTACATTAGCAAATTCGAAAAGAATCCAGATGTAGACGCAATGATAGGTCAGTTGGATTGGGATATAAAATCGTATATTAGAAATCCTCTTATCCATATTGGAACGCGGTTGTTCCAATATAACGGAGCACAATCGCGGTTCAAGGGCTGGCATTTTAATTCCTCCGGAGCGAACTATGCCTTTAGGTCAAGCATTTATGCGTCAGTCGGTGGCTATGCTGACAAAATGAAATTGGGTGAAGATACAGATCTTGGTGCAAAGATTACCGCCGCTAGAGAGGGCGCTACAGAGAGAACACCGGTTATCTATGCTGGGTCCCGTGTCTCACGATTATTTACTTCATCGAGAAGGGCGGAGACGCTCATGAAAAATAATGGACTTGCTCCAGTAGAACAGTGGGACAAGGGTTTTGGTGCCTTTGACGATGAAGTCAGAAGAATCAATTGGGATGTGAGCGGCGAAACAATTGATTATAAAGACCCTGAGCAAGTTAGTAAACTTGTCGCTGCCCTAGAGACGGTGATAAATAGAACGTTAAAAAGAGAGAGCGTATGGGGTCAGTCTACCGCTAATTCGCAATTCAAGCGCTCGATGGGATGGCTGGGGATTAAATTCGAAGCTACCGATGAGCACTCAATAAAAATTATAGACGCGACGAAATTGGTTCGGGGTCTGGAACAGTATCAGACGCGGGGATTGAAAATTCTCAATAAAAAACTGGGCACAGAAGCTTCTGTTTAGCTCAATAAAAAAATCCAGTGTTGCAAAGCGCTGGATTTTTTTCGATGATGAGGAGGTGTTTACGCCTTTCCCAGCGTCTTTTCGCCAGGTTCCCATTCTACGGGGCAGAGTTCGCCGGATTGTAATGCGGTGAGGACGCGGAGGACTTCTTTGACGGAGCGGCCGACGGAACCGGCGGAGATGAGGGCGAATTTCACCACGCCTGTTGGGTCGATGATGAAGAGACCTCTGTCGGAGCTGCCGTCGTCGTCATTCAGCACGCCGTAGTCGCGGGAAACGCGTTGAGTGGTGTCGGCAAGAACGGGGTAGGCAACTTCGGGCAAGTCGCGTTCAAACCATGCTTTGTGACTCCATTCGCTGTCGGTGGAGGCGCCGATGACTTTGGCGTTCAGCGCAGCAAAGTCTGCTTCGTGCTTGTGGAAGCCCTTAATTTCCGTGGGGCAAATGAAGGTGAAGTCGCGGGGGTAGAAGAACAACACGACCCATGTTCCTTGGTAGTCGTTGAGGCTTGTTTTGGTGAACTCACCTTTTGTGTACGACGTCACATGAGAAAAACTCGGCGCTGGCTTATTGATAGAAATCATACGTTTTACGACACTTGAAGAATAAAATTTTTCTCATTTCCTAAAAAAGAAACATGTAATGTGCCGGACATGGACCAGATGGGACTTGAACCCAAACTTCTGCGGATGATAAGCCGAGTAGGCTACCAATTACATCACTGGCCCATATGTTGTCCGGCGATGGGATTGTATCAAATTTTTCTTAGTGGTAGTGCACTCTCATTTTCGACCAGTTTCGATGAAGATCGAGGAAATCGTTTGAGACGTACTTCATGGTACGTTGACCCCGCTTCTCGCGAGAGGCGGGGTGAAGACGTTTCCGATGATCTGACCCCGCCGTTCGCGAACAGCGGGGTGAGTCGAAAATGGGCAAAATGGGAGCGCACGAACAAAAAATCACGCTTTCGCGTGACTTCTTGTATCATCCGCAGATAAGGGTTTCCCTGAGGGAACGTCCTCTCGGCTGATGACTGTATACCACATTTCTTTTGTACATTCAACCCGTTTTCGGCTACACTTTAGCCATCTATGACGCAACAACAAAAGCAAAACCTCAGTATTTTCCTTGGTGCGGTCGTAATCATCGGTGGGTTAACCTGGGCGTATGAAACGTATCAATCAAAAAAGATTGCAGATGCGGCGTGGCCAACGCTCGATGGCGGGGTATATGCATCGGCAGTGACTCGTAACGGTGTATCGTCGTTGATTCCTGGTGATGAGCTGTACAAAAGTGGGGTAGTGGAGGGCGGTATTCCTTCTTTGACCAATCCAAAATACGCTTCGGTTCTTGCTTCCGACGCTGTGATTGCTGATGAATTGTTCGGAATCGATCTTGCTATTGGCGGTGACCATCGTTTTTATCCGGTTCAAGTGATGAATTGGCATGAGGTTGTTAACGATACGATCGACGGGAAAGACGTTGCGATTACGTATTGTCCGTTGTGCGGAACGGGCGTGGTCTATAATCGTGCCGTCGATGCCATCGAGGGCGAGGAAGATCAAGAAGATACTGATGGGAAAACGCTTTTGACCTTCTCGGTAACCGGAAAAGTCTATAACAACAACACGGTGCTGAAGGACGATCAAACGGGTTCACTGTGGCTGCAAGCGACGGGGGAATCGATTCAGGGATCGATGATTGGGAAAACGCTCGAGGTGATTCCTTCGCGAATGATGGCGTGGAAAGATTGGAAGGCTATGTATCCATCGGGATTCGTACTCTCGACGAACACCGGCATTACTCGCGACTACACCCGTCATCCATACGGTAATTACGATACGTCAAAAGGCGTCTATTTCCCCTTGAACCACATGGATCCGAATTTCGGTTCAAAATGGGTGGTGTATGGCGTTTCGGAGGGCGAAAATGGTCTTGGATTCTCCGAGATTGCCCTCAAAGGTACCGGTATGATGCACGCAAAGCTTGGTGAAAAGGATGTGATTGCAGTGTATGACTTTGCAACAGACACGGCGCATGTATTCGAAACGAAATCGCAGAATGGCGATGTGCATACGTTTACATATGATTACGCCAAGAAGTTACTCCTCGATGAACAGAAAGGAATCTGGAACGGTGTCACTGGCGTTGACATGTTATCGAGCAGCATGAATAGCCTCATCGAAGTCCCCGTAATCCGCGGATTCTGGTTCTGTCTTGCGGCGATGCACCCAACGTGGAAGGCGGTACTGACGAATGAGCCGGTGACTCCCTAATCGCGAGCCCCCTCGATCTCCCGCCTCCCCCAACCCCTCCATAAATGGAGGGGAGAAACACGGTGATTCATCTCCTCGCTACTCTCCCCCATTTATGGGGGAGTCGGAGGGGGCGAGAGTAAAGGGGGGGCTGAAGCCGAGAGGGGAACAGACCGAAACAAATTTTATGCTCTACATCGTTGCAACACCCATTGGAAACCTCGGTGATATTACCAATCGTGCTCGGCAGGTGTTTAGCGATGCTGATATTGTGCTGTGCGAGGATACACGGGTAACGTCGAAATTGATGGCGCATCTGCAAGTACGCCCAACGCTGATGGCGTTTCATGAGCATACAGATGCCTTGGCACGAAAAAAGATCGTTGATCAATTAGTGAGTGGCATGAATATGGCATTGGTCACCGATGCTGGTACGCCTGGCATTTCCGATCCCGGCGGCTTCCTCGTCGCCGATGCAGTTGCTGCTGGCGTGAAAGTCTCACCGATTCCTGGAGCAAGTGCTGCTATTGCAGCGCTTTCGATCGCGGGGATTGCGCTTGATCGATTCACCTTTGTCGGCTTTCCGCCGAATAAGAAGGGGCGTGAAAAGTTCTTCCGTGAAATCGGCGAAATTGATCATGCTGTAGTGATGTACGAATCAACGCATCGGATTGTGAAAACGTTGGAAGCGATGAAGAGCCTCCACCGAAAGCTCATCGTCTGCCGCGAGCTCACCAAAATCCATGAGACAATATACCGTGGCACAGCAGAATCGATTCTGATCGATCTTGAGAAAACAAGTATTCGAGGGGAATTCGTGATCGTTGTTGATCGATGACACCTATGAAAACCTATTCCATCACCACAACCCTTCCATACGTCAACGCTGATCCGCATATCGGGTTTGCTCTCGAAATTGTGCAGGCAGATATGCTGGCGCGGTATCACCGATCACGGGGATATGATGTGGTTTTTAATACTGGCACCGACGAGCACGGGCAAAAGATTTATCAAAAGGCGATCGAAGCAGGAGTGGATCCAAAAATGTATTGCGACGAATACGCAGCAAAGTTCGACGGGCTCAAGGCGGCGCTCAACCTTTCGTACACTCACTTCATCCGTACTACCGATGAACATCACATCATCGCCGCACAAGAATTTTGGAACAGGTGCAATGCAAACGGTGATATTTATAAAAAGCAGTACTCGGTAAAATATTGCGTTGGCTGTGAGCTGGAAAAGACCGATTCTGAATTGGTCGATGGGAAATGCCCAGATCATCCGAATCGTGAACTTGATGCTATTGAGGAAGAGAATTATTTCTTCGCGTTTTCGAAGTATCAGCAAAAGCTGCTCGATCTGTACCGTGATCGCCCAGATTTCGTGATGCCTTCAGCACGGATGAATGAGATTCGGACGTTTGTGGAAGGCGGGTTGAACGATTTTAGTATTTCTCGCTTGAAATCGAAAATGCCCTGGGGCGTGCCGGTTCCGAATGATTCAGAACAGGTGATGTATGTGTGGTTCGATGCATTGGTGAACTATATTTCTACTCTCGGCTGGCCTCAGAGTGGATCGACCTTCGATTCTGCGTGGCCAAGCGTGCAGGTTGCCGGAAAAGACAATCTTCGTCAGCAAACGGCAATGTGGCAAGCGATGCTCATGTCTGCAAATATTGAATCATCGAAGCAAGTGTTCATTCATGGATACATTACGGCGGAAGGGCAGAAGATGAGTAAATCCGTTGGAAACGTGATTAATCCGTACGATCTCGTTGCTGAATACGGCACCGATGCTACTCGCCTGTATCTTTTGGGCGGCATGCCTTCATGGCAAGACGGCGATTATTCCAAGGAACAATTCGAAATTCTTTTTGCCACAAAATTAGCCAACGGGCTTGGAAATTTGGTGAGTCGTGTAGCAGCAATGGCAGCGAAGAGTTTTCCGGAGGGATTGGATACGTCCGATGAGTCCTATTCGACCTATAACGAAAGGCTCAACACAGAGATTCGTGCCTACGATTTTCGCGCCTACGTGGATACGGTGTGGTCTATGGTAGACGTAGCGAATGAGAAGATTGCAAAAGAGGAGCCGTTCAAGTTGGTAAAGATCGATCGTGATGCGGCGAAGAAATCGCTGTCAGAGCTTGCGGCGATGATTCGATGGATTGGTCATGCGTTGGTTCCGGTGATTCCTGTAACAGCTGCCGAAATCCTCCGCCGTTACGAAAGTGATATTCTTGTAGCAGGGGAGCCGTTGTTCCCCAGACGAGATCGACGAGTAGAATAGGACTTTCTCATTTGAGGCTAGTTTCGATGAAGATCAAGGAAATCTTCCGAAACGTACTTCATGGTACGATGAGGAAGTTTCCGATGATCTGAGTCGAAAATAGACCAAATGAGCAAGGACTACTATGACAATAGTCGACGGAATACTTATCGCGTTTGCAATCATCATGGCTCTAGCAGGCTGGCGAAGTGGGTTTGTGCGTTCGGCGGGGAGCTTGGTTGCGCTTATTGCGAGTATCGCTGTGGCGTTTTACGGGATGAATTGGCTGCGTGAAACATACGGGTTAAGCCTCGTCGATCATCCGTGGCTCACCGTTATCGGATTCCTTTTGCTCACGCTCATCGTTAGCCGCATTGCCCAATATCTCGTCAACGCCTTAGACCTTGTGCGCAAGATTGTCGCGATTCTTCCTTTCGTGAATCTTTTAAACAGCTTTTTAGGGGCAGCATTCGGTGTTGCTCAAGCTGCCGTAGCGATTGCCATTTTCGCCTATGCAACCGTAACGTTTGTGCCGGCTGGTGACTTACGAACTACGCTTTTGCTCTCGCAGATTATGAATCGTGCAATCGACATCGAGAGCACCGCCGGAGTGTTATGAAGCTCATCGATTCACATGCCCACCTTCACTTTCCCGCTTTTGATATCGATGGATTAGCGGTGCTCCAACGAGCTCGGGAGAACGGCATTTCTTTAATTACTGTTGGCACCAAGTTTTCGACGAGTGTTTCCGGAATCGCTTTTGCCGAGCAGAACGATGGTGTTTGGTGCACGATTGGTCTTCATCCCGGGCACGTCCATGATCATAACTTTGTCGATGAACACGAGGAATCGGTGAGCGAACCGACGCCGGAGCGTGAATTCGATGCAGCGCGATACGAAACGCTCGTGAATCATCCAAAAGTCGTTGCCATCGGCGAATTTGGTTTAGATTATTCGCGAGTTCCGGATGGAATGAATGTTGAGGTATTCAAAGAAGATCAACGGAATGTTGCCCGTCAACAGCTCCAATTCGCCACAAAATACAATAAACCCGTCGTCATTCACTGTCGCGGAGGCGCAACCGCCGATGTAACAGGCGCTCACGATGATATGCGAATGCTCATCGCTGAGGAGATTCATCGTGGCGGCTTGGAGCGCAAGGGGGTCATCCATTGCTTTACCGGCACCGCTAACGACGCTGCGCAGTACGCTGATCTTGGTTTTCTGATCTCGATCACCGGCATCGTCACCTTCGGCAAATCCGTTGCCGAGGCAGTGAAGATGATTCCGTTAGAGCAGATGATGATTGAAACAGATTGCCCCTATCTTTCCCCGGTTCCGTTACGTGGAAAACGGAACGAACCAGCGAATGTTGCCCTTGTTGCGCAGGCCATCGCGGATCTCAAGGGCGTGGCGTTCGATGAGGTCGCGAGAGTCACCACGGCGAACGCAATACGGCTCTTTGGCTTACATTAGCCATTTATCCGGATTTCCCCAGGAATCATCTTCCAGGACTTCGGAGTTTACGGTATACTCACGCCGCTTTATGGATGATTTCCGTTCTTCGATGATATTCGCGTTACGGGTTATGGCGGATATTTTTGGAACCATTCTTATTCCAGCATTCGTTGCCGCGGTTCTTGGGCAACTCCTTGATACTCAATTCGGGACTGGTCGATGGATATTTGCAGGGCTCATGATAGTCGCTTTTGGGGGAACTACAGTTATTCTCGTCAAAAAAGTTCGGCATTATGCAAAAGAGTATCAAAAACTCATTACCCCTTAACCTTGCCATTATTCCTTTGGCTGCAGAGCCAATTGCGCATATCGGCGCGTTTCCGGTAACGAATACCATGGTGAATGCCTGGCTTGTTACTCTCTTTT